>JBBITW010000231.1:0-4638 GCA_037440525.1 Deltaproteobacteria bacterium | reverse complement strand
AAATCTATATCTGTTAATGCATTTACAGTCTCTTCTCCACTATTGTAGATTTTTGATAGTTTTTCGATCTCAATCAAACTCATATAAAGACCTCCAAGGTTTAGGTTGAGGCTAAGGTTGAAATAATTTTATTAACCTTAACCTTAGCCTTTTTAGAGCGATCTAAGTGCTGTTGTAGGATCCATTTTTGAAGCATGAATCGCTGGATAAGCACTTGATAAAATCCCAATCAAAGAAGAGAGAAAAATAGCCCCTATGGCTAAAAGAGGATCGATAGATATATACCCTGCCTTCACACCTGTAAGCAGGGGGCCAATGAAATAGGAAACCCCCAGCCCCATTGCATATCCAACAATCCCTGCGATCAATCCTACTATCAAAGCCTCTAAAAAGATTATTCGAACCACATGAGATTTCCGAAATCCTATTGCACGAAAAATTCCAATCTCCCTTTTTCGCTCGTTGACTGAAGCCATCACATTTGTAAAGACAATAAGCCCTCCGATTAGAAGGACAATGATTGAAATTCCAAGGGAAAACTTCTTAAAGTGGTCCAGGGTTTCCATCTTTGTTTGAAGTGTCTGTTTTATAGCCGTAACTTTTGCATGAGGAAGTTTTAATGAAATCTGACGAACGATTTCTTCAATAGGGCAGGTATTGCAAAAGGCCGAAACCTCAACCAGGCTTAATGCTCCAGGCCTCTTTAAGGTCTCCTGAACAAAGGTTAAATCACCGAATATGAGAAAATCATCCTGCGAACCTGTTTCATCAAGAACACCTGAAATCCTGACCTTTCTACCATTTATCTGGAGTGAATCCCCCGAACTCTTAAAGAAACGAACCGCCACTTCATTTCCGACCAGCACCTCATCTCGACTTTTTGGCTTAATTCCATGAATCTTCCACCATCTCTTTAATCTTAATTCTTCTTCAAAATTTACACCCATAAGAGGAACCTTTTTCCCTTCGATCTCTACTACACCAATCAATTTGGGTGAGACAGTGCTTATATTTTCACGGACTTCGATTTCCCGAATTTTTGGAACATCCGAATCCTTTAGACTTTGAGTTTCAATTGATATTCCGCCGATATTCAATCCTCCATAAGATAGTGACAAATCGTCGGTTCGGGGGGTGATGAGTATATTTGCTCCAAATTCATCAAGCTTATGGGCAATATCTTCCTTCATCAATCGTGTCAATGAGATTAAAGCGATAACCGTTGTTATACCGATAGTGAGTCCCAGTATGAGAAAGAAGACCTTTCCCTTTCGCCTCCTAAGATTATTAATAGAGATGTCTTTTAATCGCATCTTTCCCTCCCTCTATAGTTGAAAGCAAATTTAGACTCTTGGTTTCCATTGAGAAACCACCTTTTCATCGATTAGAATCTTATCACCCTCGATCGTGCTCTGGATTGCATCTGGTGGATAGTTCAAACATCCTCCCTGAATTCCCTTAAGTGTTTCTATATCCCATTCTGTATAGCATGCATTGCAAACAAGTTTATTTCCATTGATATGGAATCGGGTTGATCGACAGGGCTCGCACATACTAATCGCTGTTATAACCCTTCCCGATGGTGTGATATAGGCGAGAAGAGGGATCTTAACTCCATTGCTTTCATATTCGAAACGTATCAACTTCTTCTCCTTTACAACATCCAGAGGAATGGAAATCTTACCTCCGCTCACCTTCGCTGAAATATCGGCCATCGTAATCGTCTGACCTGTATAGTCAAATTTTCCCTTTATTCTTGGTTGAGAAGAGACCTTCGAAGCTGAGGCAGTCTTTCCCTGAATTATCCAGTAACCTACTCCAATAAGGGCAATTACGATTATACCTAAGGCGAGGGGAATCCAGTAGGGTTTC
The DNA here is from genome assembly GCA_037440525.1 of Deltaproteobacteria bacterium. Lineage (GTDB taxonomy): Bacteria > Desulfobacterota > BSN033 > BSN033 > UBA1163 > JBBITW01. Next base: position 2,766 of record JBBITW010000231.1, on the reverse strand, counting down.
TTCTTTCCACCAATTACTTTTTCTTTCTTTTCCTGAAAAGAGGGTTCTGATAGTTTAAAACCACATTTTTTACAGAAGTTGCTTGAATCCTGATTCTTTGTTTGACATTTTGGACATATCTTCATAGAATGTTCCTCCTTTAAATTTCTTGGACTTCTTTGCCATTGTAAGTTAGGGAAAGAATTACTTTCCCATCCTTAATGATATCAACCTGAATATGGCATCCAAAGTTTGTAACCTTTGCCTCTACATCCCTTTTTTGAGCCTTTTTCTCATAATATTCCAATGCCTTTGTCTTTGCATCCCGCTCGATTTCTGGATCAAGAGGTTGAGCACTTCCTCCACCACAACCCGTCTTGCAACATGAGGCCTTTGGAGTATAAATTGGTTCAAACTTTTCATAGGTCTCAATCTTAGCGTTTGTCTTTGCCCTGGCAAACCACTGAGCAAAGATTAATTCATTTTTTTGTGAATCACCTTTAAAAACAGACTTTTCAAGGAAATTAGATATTATCCATCCTTTCCGAAGCTCTTCTTTTAAATCATCTATACTTATACCCATCTTCTCTTTGAAATCATTTTCTGACAAAGCATACTTCTCTTTAATGATCTTCAGTTGTTTCTCAATCTCTCCTTGTGGAGCCGAGGCAAAACCAGCATTTTTAGCTTCCTGAAGAAGGATTTTTTCAGCTACCATCTCCTCAAAAACATCGCTTTTAAGGCGATCGAAATTTTCTTTTCCTGTTTTTCCCTCAAAGAGCCTCTTTCCATATCGAAGCTCATAGGCCTTCTTTAAACGATCTACCCTCTTTGAAAATTCTTTTCGGGAAATACCTTCACCATTTACCCTTCCAACAAGTTTTGGTTCAAAACCCCACCTCCAGAAAAAGAGAATTCCCGTAATTAAAACAAGAATCACCATCCCAAAAAGAAGGTATCGCTTCTTAAAACTGACCTTTTCACCTTTCTGAAGAAGACTTCCACAGTGGACACAAAATCTATTCTCTCTTTCATTTGATTCACCACAAGAAGGACATAAATTTTTTGAATAATCTTCCATAATTTATTCCTCCCTCACTTTTCTTCTAAATCCGATGACCATACCTTCTATCTAATAATTCAATAACCTGATTAACTGAAAACCCTTCGGACAATCTTTCTCTGATGAAGGTTTTCATTTTAACTGCTCCTTCCTTCTTCTCTCCCCAGCGGAAGAGAGGGAAAGGAACGATTTAATTTCAATCCTTTAAATCTTAATTTTAGAAAAGGAATGCTTAATTTATGTGGGTGATATCAGATGATTGATGTCGGTGGGCGAAATACGGATTTTATATACCCCTGGTCGGTTAAGGTTTCTAAATAGGGTGTAATAAATAACGAAACAGAATCGGTAAAAAAGGTTTCATCCCCGTTTGGTAAATAAGGGGTGAAGGAATAAATCGATGGACAAAGAGGACAGAAAGGTGGTTGATGATTGCCTGATTCATTATCGCAGGATGATTCCATGTCGCAAGATTTTTTATTTCTGTCCTGAAGATAAACTTCTGCATATGGATTCACTATCCCTATGATCAATGAAAGAACTAAAATAGATATTACTATTTTCATAATATTATTATTAACATCCTTTAAGAGATTTTTCAATGGATAAGTTAGATTTTCCATTTGAACTTATGTGGGAGAGGATTTTACGATTGGGGAATCTATGTTGATAATATATTTTATAGCCACAACCAAATACCAATAATCAGAGATGTAGTTGTCCCAATATTAAAAATAAGTGTTTTTCCACAAATCCCTTCAAGTTTTTTTCTATCCTTATAGTCACCCCTAAATACTTGAATTGTTGTAAGAAGGGAAAGGATAAAAATAGGGCTGAAAAGAAGGATTGCCTTAAAAGGTATACCTGCCTTAATAGAGAAGGCATAAAATATCCATGTTCCAATGCTTGTCAAGACATAAAGCTTGCTCATCCTTTCCTTACCGAAACGTACTACAAGATTTCTTTTGCCAAATGCCTTATCAGCAGGGTAATCAGGGAACTCGTTAATTAAGATGACATTAAATATCGTTAAAGCAATCGGTAAGGATACCCAATGAACCAGGGGGGATATTTTTTGAGTCTGAATGTAATAGGAAGCAGCAACGGTAAGCCATCCATAGCAAAAACCAATCAATATTTCACCAACTCCACGGTAACTCCACCTTATAGGTTTGGTTGTATAAAAGAAACCCGAAAACATCCCTGCAATCCCGAGAGGGATGGTATAGTGTCCGGTTTTATAATAAAATTGGAGAAGAATTCCAATTGATCCCCCAAGTATTAAGGAGATATAGGAGGCAAATAAGACATGCCTTCTTGGAATGAGGCCTGTTTGCAATATTTGTGCTCCACCAGAGAATCGATTTCTTTCCAATTTTGCGGAAAGTAAATCAATTTCATAATCAAAATATTCTCCAGAGTAATAAGTTGCAAGCATAATAAAGATTACAGAAAGGATTCCCCATCCTAAGATGATAAAATCTAAATGGCCTGTGTAACGCCAGGATAATATCCCTCCCAAGATAAAAGGAGAGACCCCCACTATGTGGAAGGGTGGTCTTGAAATCAGAAACCATGCCTTTAGTTTACTCTTTATCAATTTAGGATTCCTTCTATTTTATTCATATCACAATTTCTTCTCTCCCACAAGGGAAAAGAGATGGGGTCAGGCTCAGAAATATTCATATAATTATATCCTCAAAAATGCGTGAAAATGAAATTTT
>JBBITW010000230.1:0-4667 GCA_037440525.1 Deltaproteobacteria bacterium | reverse complement strand
AATTACGAGCAGAATTTAATGAATATTTTCAATCCCTTGACCCTGAGCTTATCTGGGCGAAGGGCAAAAGGCCAAAGTTTGTTCTCTATCTACCGGGCCTGACCCGCAACAACCTGACCGTTTTGAAAGAATATGAATTCTCAGGAAAGGTTTTTGAGGAAACGATACTTCAATGTTTCAGGAGATGGGGAATAGAATTTGAACGAGAGCACGAATCCGAATTGGAAAAGATACTCCCTGTTCTTGTTACAAGGTTTGCCACTAAAAATAGGTTATTCTGGCAAAAGCAACTTACCCCGGAGAATGTTCGTTCACTTCTTTTTGATGATGAGTCGGTTAGAAAAATGCTGGTTAACCCTGAAACAACAGTAAAGGAATTAAAGGACAGTGGGACCTTTAAAATATTTTGCGATTTTATTGAAGACAGATTTGGAGGTCCGAAACTTCGCGAGAGCAATCCAACTGAATGGGCTCTTCAGTTTACCGCCTATCTCATCCTAACCGAGGTCAGAATTGGCGCAGGTCGGCCAGCTTCCTTTCCAAGATTTGATATTAAATGGGCCGATGACAGGCATGAAGGTGAATGTCTCTCATTTATCAGAGATTGGTTACGACATGGGACATATAAAGAAGATTATAAAAAGCTCTCAAACGAGGTTGAAAAAAAATATGACCTTTCCCTTTGGGCCACCGGTCTCTCAGAATACCCCGGCTGTGAATCATTACTGTCAGTAGAAAAAATATTAGAAAAAAACATATTAACCAAAATCAACAATATAAAGAGTCTTATTGATCTTCGGAGCATTATTTCTGAAGAGATTATGAATATTGAGAAAATGGCAGAACATTTTTGGTCTCAAGAAGGTGATATCGTCGCATGGAAAGCACTTCTATTATCACACAAGATTGTAAGAGGAATAGATCATGGTTCGGCAGAAATAGAAAAGATTGATTCACCAAAGATCCTTGTCCAGAGATATTCGGAGGATTGGTGGGAAATCGACAGAAACTATAGAGCCTTCCGAGCTAAATATGATGGTGAAGATAGATTGACCAAACTATATCTGCTTATTACTAACCTTTATAGGGAATTCCAAGACAGGCTTAATGATAAATTCTTAAGAAATTTGGAAATCCAAAAATCACTGGCGATAGAAGGGATAAAGAAACAAAACTCGTTTTGGATAGAAAATGTGAGCCCATCGAGGAAAAAAAGGGCAGTATTTCTTGTTGATGCATTACGGTTTGAGCTTGCTTGTGACTTGAAAGAGCGCCTCGAAAAAAGCATCAAGGATGCTCAAATCAAATGTTTTCCTTTGGCTGCATCCGTTCCTACTTTAACCCCTATCGGCATGGCGTCGATTATTTCAGGAGACGAAATTGAGATTAGTGCTCCTACTGAAGGGGATTGGATAATAAGAAGTGTTAAGAAAGGTGAAACGGGTAGTCTTAATTCAGTCGAAGATAGAAAAGCCATATTGGGTAAAAGGCATTCCAAAGCTATCTTCTTTACTCTCGAGGAGCTATTGAAACCATCTGAATTAAACATTGGAGATAGAAATCCTGTGATCGTATTTACACGTGAGATGGATGGATTGGGCCACGATAGTGGGGTTCTCAACTTATCCCTCGATTTTTTTGGCCAATACTTGGAGGGTCTTATCCGTGCAATTAGGCGATTGGGTTCAATGGGTATTGAAGAAATTCATTTAGTTTCTGACCATGGTTTTGTTATTCTCGATGACATTGGAGAATCAGATAAGGTCTCCATCCCAAAAGAGTTGGAACTATTCTATAAAGGTCACAGATGCCTTGTCGGGCAAAGTTTGCCCCAGGAACTTGGGGTAATTTTTGAACTACCAAATTCTGATGGTTTGCAATTCTCCGTTCCAAGGGGGATTGGAATTTTCAAAGCAAGGGGCGAAAAACAATTCTTCCATGGAGGTGTCTCTCTTCAAGAATTTATTGTGCCTCACATGCATATAACTTTCACAAAGGTTCAACCGAAATACGGAGCGAAGCTTAGAGCTCCAGAAGCAATACGGAATCTTATTTTTGATGTCGAATTGTTACGGGCAATTCCATCTGGGGGCGTTTTATTTGGAGCTCCAAGATTCGTAGAAATGGTGGGAGTTCTTCTGAAGGAAGGAAGAGAAATTTTCCGTCAATCTGGTCCTGATATGGTTGTGAATCAGGAGAGTGAAACTTTAAAGGTCAGGCTTCGGATAAAACCTGGGACTGCCTTTAGCTACGGTGATAAATTAAGTCTTGAGCTAAAGGATGCAGATACAGGGGAATTATTGGATAGTTCTGAAATCCGTATAGAGGTAGAGTGAAATGATTGAGAAAAACAATGGAGGAGGGAAAACTGGCGTTGAACTCCTTGATGCTCTGGATCAGAAGGTTGCCGCTGTCTTTCCTGGGAGATTTGTTAAAAAGGACTTGGTTCGTCGAGTAAAGGCTGGGGCGTATCTTCCTATTTTTGTCCTGGAATATCTCCTCAGCCGATATTGCTCATCTACTGAACCTGAAGTCATTGAAGAGGGCCTTGACCATGTCAATGAAATCATCGCAGAACGGTTCGTCCGACCAGAAGAAAGCACCAAGGCTCAATCAAAAGTCAAGGAACTCGGAAGCCATACTATCATTGATAAGATAAGAGTTAGACTTACACCCAGTGAAGATAAATACTGGGCAGAACTTCTCAATTTCAGCCATCAATATATTCACATCCCGGACCAGTTTGTCAGAGAGTATGATCGGCTCCTACAAGGAGGGCTCTGGGCGCAGGTAGATTTGATTTACTCCTATGATGAAGAGAGAAAGGGACGAGTAAAGAGTCCTTTTATTGTTCAAAACATTCATCCAATCCAGATCGCCACCTTCAAATTGGATGAATACTGTAAAGCACGGGAACAATTCACAACAGATGAATGGATAGATTTACTTGTACGGTCGATAGGGATTGAACCATCCATGTTTAACAAGAGGGAGAAATTACTGTTCATTTCGCGTCTGTTGCCCTTCGTAGAAACTAATTTTAACCTCGTGGAGTTAGGTCCTCGGGGGACCGGAAAATCATTTGTATATCAAGAAATCAGCCCTTATTCAATTCTTCTCACAGGCCCGACAACAGTTGCTAATCTTTTCTATAATATGCGAACCCACGAAATTGGACTTGTTGGAACGTGGGATGTTGTTGCCTTCGATGAAGTCGCTGATCTGGAGAAAATGCCGAAAGAAGTGATGACAACTTTAAAAACATATTGTGAATCTGGGATGTTTGCCAGAGGCAGAGAAAACCTTCAGGGAAGAGCCTCTCTTGCGCTCTTCGGGAACACGAATCAACCTGTTGATGTCCTTGTCAAAACTTCCCATTTATTCGCTCCGATGCCATCTCACGTCAGGAATGACATGGCATTCCTTGACAGGCTTCATTTTTATCTCCCGGGTTGGGAAATGCCTAAGATGGAAAATCGTTTCCTCACAAGCCATTACGGTTTTGTTGTTGATTATCTTGCCGAAGCATTCAAGGAGATTAGAAAACAGAACTTTACTGAAATTGTGGATCGGTTCTTCCGATTAGGTTCACATCTAAATACAAGGGATGTCAAGGCGGTCAGGAAAACAGTTTCTGGTTTTATTAAACTAATGAACCCATCTGGTAATATTGATCGAAACGATCTTGAATCTTATTTAGAAATCGCACTTGAGGGGCGAAGGCGCGTGAAGGAACAGCTTAAAAAATTAGGGGCCTACGAATATTATAAGACCAGTTTTTCTTACATTGATGAATCCACAGATACAGAGAAGTTTGTCGCTGTTCCTGAAATAGGCGGGAGCCATTTGATTTCACCTGATCCACTTCCACCTGGCTCTGTTTATGCGGCCTCAGTGGGAACTGGGGGTAAAGTTGCTTTTTACAGGTTGGAGGTCGCAACATCACCGGGAACAGGAAAAATAAGGATATCCGGGGCAATAGATACAGCTCTTCGACAATCGGTTCAAACTGCATGGTCCTACTTGACTTCCAGAAAAGAACAATTGGGAATTTCCGAATTTTTTAATACTCAGGATTTTCATTTTCAGGGGGTCGATTTGCTCAGCAACCATGAAGGGTGTGAGGCAAGTGTTGCAGTATTTGTTGCAATATATTCTGCAGCTTTGAACAAGCAAATAGTACCGGGTTTAATAATTCTGGGCGATATGACTGTTCAAGGCAATGTTAAAGGTTGCAGATCTCTTATAGAACCTCTTCAGCTTGCTATGGAGAATGGTGCAAAACGGGTGCTACTCCCAACTGAAAACCGCCGCCACTTCCTTGAAGTTCCTGCGGACACTATGGAAAAAGTCGATCCGGTTTTTTATACAGACCCAGTAACTGCTGCAAATAAGGCTCTTGGGTTACACTGAAAAAAGGTTTGGGGTGGAGATTTTGTAGATCACCCCTAAAGAAGATACAAGGTTGTTAAGTTTAGGTCAGGATTCCATGGCAAAACCTCACAGTTCCTGATCGTGGAAGAGAAAGGAGTGAGGAAATAGAGGTATCCAATGAATGCTAAAGTAATAAGTTTTATTAATTTGAAAGGCGGCGTTGGAAAGACAACCATATGCCTCACTGTGGGAGAAATACTGGCTTTTGCCCTGAATCGAAAAGTTTTAATAAT
>JBBITW010000229.1:0-4718 GCA_037440525.1 Deltaproteobacteria bacterium | reverse complement strand
ATGTGATAGGCTTCGGCCTATCCAGATGAGAAGATGTCGAAGATTCGTTGAGATTTCTACCGCAAACTCTGTTGGAGACTATCTTGATGAGATGAATATACTTTACGAAATCCGTGAAATGCTCAATCGAATAAATGAGATATTCAGGGAATATTTTCTCATTTAGCTATACTTATATTTTTTATTTTATATTAACCGAGGGATTCTGATACAACCTCAGTAATATCCATAATCTTGATACGGCCTTTTTTCTCTTTCCTGAGCCTTGCAGAGGCAATCTGTAGATTTGATTTACAGGCAGGACAGGCCGAGACAACTGTATCAGCTCCTACCTCAAGTGCCTCAAGGATTCTTTGATAGGCAATCTCTCCTGAAAGCTCTGTATCAAATGCCTTTACCCCTCCTCCCCCTCCACAGCACTTTGCCAGAAGTCTATTATTTTTAAATTCCAGAAGCTCTATACCAGGAATCCTACTCAACAACTCTCTCGGAGGTTCAAATATGTTGAGATGTCTCCCGAGGTCACATGGATCATGATAGGCAACCTTCATGGGAAGTTCGTTTTTGAATTTAATCTTACCCTCCTCAATTAAACGATTTATATATTCTATTGCATGTTCTACCTCTATATTAAATGGAATGATCTTTGGGTAGAGCTCCTTAAATGTCTTATAACAGCCTGCACAGGTTGTAATGATTCTTTTTACATTAAGCTTCGAGAAGGTCTCGGCATTCTTTTCTGCAATCTCTTTAAATTCTTTCACCCCTACAAGATAGGAGATATAACCACAACAATTTTCATCCTTCCCCAAAGCGCCATATGAGATACCTGCCTTATCCAGAATCTTCATTATGCTGGGAATAATATGAATATCCTGGTATGATGTGACACAACCGGAAAAGAGCAAAGTTTCTATGGAGCCGGATTGAGATTTAAATGTTGAAGGATATACATCAGTCCTTTTCTCCCTTGGTTCTCCGAAAGGATTTCCAGTAGTCCTCAGATTCTCCATCAATGTCTTATGGATTTGAGGAAGGAGTCCAGCCCCTACAAGTCTTTCCCGAACTCCCTCTACAATATCCGGAACCAGAATACCTGCCGGGCAGACAGCCTTACAGTTAAGACATGTCGTGCAGGTATAGAATCTATCTACAAGTTCCTGAGATGGTTTTAACCTTCCAGTAAGTAGGTGATAGGCAAGTATGACCCGTCCACGGGCATTACTGGATTCTCTAAATGTTACCCTGTAAACAGGGCATCCTGATCTACAGAATCCACACATAATACAGGCCATAATCTCATTATCGAGGTTTTCACCAAATGTTTGAATCTCTGAGGGCCTATCAATAAGTGGTTTAAAGGCAAAGTTTTCGTAGATGTCTTTAATTGAGTCATCAAAACCCATCTTCCCAGGGTTTAATATATTATTTGGATCGAGTGTCTTTTTGATCTCCTTCATTATATCGAGGCTCTCACCGAGTTCCTTTCTGATATAAGGAGACTTTGCCATTCCTGTGCCATGTTCTGCAGTAAGTGTTCCTCTGAGTTTTATTGTTAGTTCTATCAGGTCTTTTGCTGCCTCCTTGAGGGTTTCCCATTGTTCCTTATTTCGAGGATCAGACATGATAACAGGATGAAGATTCCCATCACCAATGTGGCCAAATGTTGAAATTGGAATGCCGTGTTTCTCAGAGATTTTCTTAATTTCCACAATAGCTTCAGGGATCTTTGTAATTGGTATTCCCGGGTCATCAACAATGGATTGCATCCTTGAACCACGCTTAACCTTTGATAGAGAAGCGACAATTCCCTGACGGGCCGCCCACATCTTTAAACGCTGGGATGGATCATCTTCCCATCTATTTCCAATGCCATTATTTGCCTCACAGATTTTATTGATTTTATCTATACCTTCCTGAACAGCCTTCTTATTCCCATCTATTTCAATAAAAAGGAGGCAGCCCACATCATCAGGGATATTTAGGCCCATGGCCTTATTCACTACATCGATGCAAACCCTATCAAAGATTTCACAGGAGGAGAGGGCAATACCTGAGGTAAGAATTTCAGACGCCGCCTTACCTGCGTCTAATGTATTTTTGAAACGGGCTTCAGCAAAGGCAATGTATTCAGGCATTGGAAGAATCTTTAATATGATCTTTGTGATTATACCCAGAGTGCCTTCGGATTGTGTGAATAGATGGGTAAGATCATAACCTGAAGATGTCTTTCCGAGGACAGATCCGGTGGTAATAATTCTTCCATCAGCAAGGACAACTTCCAGTCCAAGGACATAATTTTTTGTTGTTCCGTATTTCAGCGCCCGATTCCCGCTTGCATTGGTAGAGACCATGCCTCCCAGTGAAGCAAGATTAGCACTTGCTGGATCAGGAGGGAAGAAGTGCGTGGGCGAGAGAGCTGCGTTGAGATTATTGCAAAGGACCCCTGGCTCTACTATCACATATCCATTCTCTTTATCAATCTCTATGATTTTATTCATTTTGCTAAGATCAAGAAGGATTCCACCCTTTGCAGGCAGCGCCCCTCCGACCGCACTTGTACCTGAACCCCTCGGTGTAACAGGAATCTTCTCTCTGTTGGCCAGGGACAATATCTTAGAGACCTCTTCTCTATTTTTTACGAAAACGATTACATCCGCAACACCTTCATGAACAGAGAGATCCCTTGAATAGCATAACCTTTCGATCTCATCTGCCATTACATTCTCATCGCCAACGATTTCCCTCAGTTCCTTGATATAGTCCATTAGAACCTCTCCATATTAATTTATTTGGTTCTTCTCCAATTTCGTTGCCAAAAAGGATTCAATTATTTAAGCATTTCACTCGAACCCTCTAATCCTTGACCCCTTGAATCCCTATCAAGGCAACCTTTTTGGAGATGATTCATTTATTTCTAATCTATTTATAAAATGGAAGACCCCTTTTTTCCAATCACTCCTTCTGGAAAGAATAAATTTTTATTCCTTTATCCTTTTAACACGGATGATCTCAGACTTGATAAACTCTGTCAGGCTTTCTCCCTGCATCAGATTCTTTAAATCTCCTTCAAGATTTGATGGATTAATTTTTAATAACCAGCCATTCTCATAAGGACTTTCATTTATCAATTCAGGATTTTCATCAAGCTCCTGATTGACTGATTCAACTTTTCCTGAAACTGTTGCATAAATTCTTCCAACCCATTTACCTGATTCCATTGAACCACATGGTTTTCCCTGTTCAACAGCCTTCCCCACCGGTGGTAATTCCACATAAACTATCTGACCTGCCAATTTCTGCGCAAAATCCGTTGTTCCCATTATGATAAGATTCCCTTCCACCTTCGCCCAGAAATGTTCTTTGTGATAATATAGGTCGTCAGGAAAATAATACCCTTCTATCTCCATTTTTAATATTCCTCCTTTCTTTTTTTATGAGTATATACAATAACCATCTTTTGGTGACAAGTGTTTTTTTAAATTTCTTAACTCCCAAAGAATTAAATATCATTTCTGGGATTTAGATCAGACTTTTTAAGAATCACAAACGTAGGGCAAGGGCTTGTCCCTTGCCGTATTTGGTTTCTTTTCAACCCAATCTCCCCAGTCATTTTAGGAGTTTTTCAGAGACCTCAATAAAAAACTTGACAAAAAAGTTATATCTGTTATCAAAATATCGTGATAATAAAAAGAAAAAAGGAGGTAATAGATATGACAATTAGTAAATGGATGACAGCAGGAACAGTTCTAAAGATGATGGCAATGCATTATCCTGATAAAGAAGGTGCAGGGGATAAGTTTCGAAAGATGACGTTTAAGGAGTGGAATGAAAGAAGTTGTCGTCTGGCAAATGCACTCGATAGGATGGGTGTTAAAAAGGGGGATCGTTTTGCTATTCTGGCTTATAACTGTGTGGAATGGTTGGAGATTTATGCAGCCGCAGCAAAAGGGGGACAGATAACAGTGCCCGTGATGTTTCGTTTTGCTCCTCCAGAGATCGAATATGTAGTAAACCATTCAGAATCAAAGGCTTTTTTTGTAGCCAAGGAGTTTGTGCCCGTTGTTAACTCAATCCGAAATAAACTCTCCACAATCCCTCCAGATAACTATATTTATTTCGGGGATGATCAGACACCAGAGGGATATCGCTCTTATGAGTCTATCCTATCTGAATCTTCTTCGGAAGAACCTGATATAATTGTAGATGCAGATGACCCCTGGAACTTAATGTATACCTCTGGGACAACCGGTAAACCAAAAGGAGTAATTAGAACTCACGAAGGTAATTTGGGTCAGTATCTATTGAGCAATCTCAATATGGGCGTAAGACCTGATGATTGTGTGATGCTCGTTATGCCAATGTGCCATATCAATTCAATCTTCTATTCCTTTGCATATACCTATGTAAGTGCAAGGGTCTTTGTATATAATATGATAAGTTTCGATCCCTTAGATTTATTAAAGACAATAGAGAAGGAGAGGATTACATTTACATCACTTGTCCCGACACATTATATAATGATGCTTTCCCTTCCTGAAGAGGTTAGAAAGGGTATTGATGTGAGCTCCATACGCCAGCTTCTGATTTCTTCTGCTCCTGCAAGAAGGGATACAAAACTGGCAATTATGGATTATTTCAAAAACGCAGAGCTATGGGAGGCTTATGGTTCAACAGAGGCAGGGCTTGTAACACTGCTAAGGCCTGAGGAGCAGCTT
>JBBITW010000228.1:0-4727 GCA_037440525.1 Deltaproteobacteria bacterium | reverse complement strand
ACAAACATCCTCTCTGTCATTCCGAGCGAAGCGAGGAATCTATAGAATTCAAACCATTATGAGATCTCTGAAAAAGTATTTAAAAATAAATTTTTGGACTGGGGAGGTGGGGTGAAAAAGCCCTCGCCTGCCTGAGGCAGGCAAGAGCAAATACCTTTAATAGTTTAGCACCAATGATTAATACCCTGAAAATGCTTGATTTTCTCTTAAGCGATTGTAAGCAATTTACATTCTCAATGTCCGCATTCGAAGGGTTTGGAACCTTCCTCCCCAGTCATATCAGGACTTTTTCAGAGCTCTCATTATAAAAAATAGATTCTTCGGCTGAAGCCTTAGAATGAAATTGCGGCAAAGCCTCATTGGGAAGAGGGTTACTTCACTCCCTTCCCCCAAATGCGTGGGGAGAGGGTTAGGGTGAGGGGTTCAGAACGGTAAAATAACAAAGGGATTTCCTAAAGAAGAAAGATATGGACTAAGATTATATATAATAAAATAAGAAGGTTGATTAAATTGGAAGAAGAAAGAATATTGGTCGTTGATGATGAAGAGCCTATCCTCGACATGGTCACAAGGATGGTAAAGCTCATGGGTTATGATGCAAAGGTAGCAAGGGATGGAGTGGCCGCACTTGAGATTCTCAGGGAGGAGCCCATCACCATCTTGATCACAGATATGAAGATGCCCTTGATGGATGGGTTTGAATTGATGAAGAGGGTAAAATCGGAATTCCCTGATATCAATATAATCAGCATGACAGGACACAGTGCCTCCTATAGTTATACTGATGTTGTGATGGCTGGTGCAACGGATTATATAACAAAGCCCTTTACCTTTGATGAGGTAAGGGCAAAGCTTAACCGTGTTGTGAGAGAGAGAAGACTCATAAATGATCTCACAAAGAAATCAATAGAACTGGAGAGGGCAAATGAGGAGCTAAAAAGACTTAGCAATTTAAAATCTATTTTCGTTTCGAGTGTATCGCATGAACTTCGCACCCCCTTAACTGTTATAAAAGAATTCATCTCCCTCCTGCTTGAAGGCCACGGAGGTTCTCTTACAGAAGATCAGCAGGAATACCTCAGTATTGCCCATAAAAATATTATAAGACTCACAAATCTTATAGACACATTGCTCGATTTTTCAAGGATCGAGTCAGGCAAAGGGATAAAACTCAAATTTGAACCTGTCCGTCTCATAGGTGTCGTTGAGGACGCATGCATGACCCTCTCCCAGCAGTTGGAGGAAAAGAGAATCACACTCGAGAGCAGGATTGACCCGGAGACCCCTTTGGTTCTGGTTGATAGAAATCGATTGGTGGAGGTTTTTATTAATCTAATCGGTAACGGAATCAAATTTACACCCCAGGGAGGCAATATCACAATTGATACGAGAGGCCTGACAGATAGAAGGAATTATCTTAGGGTTGTGGTGAGTGATACAGGTGTAGGCATTTCCCCAGAAGATCTGCCGAGGATATTCGACCGTTTTTTTCAGGGTAAAAAGACACAGGCTGGAATCACCACAGGCACTGGTTTGGGGCTCGCTATTACTAAGGAGATAATTGAGGGACACCAGGGTTCTATCCATGCGGAGAGCAGACCCGGAGTTGGGTCTTCTTTTATCTTTACAATCCCTTTACTGGAGGTCAATAACCTTTTCAACCTCATTATTCAACCCATGATAGAGGAGGCAGAGAAGGAGAAGCTATCTTTCTCTTTAATCCGTGTTGGATTCTGGGACCAGAAGACAAAGAGAGATGTGACATTGAGCCACGAATCATGGGAAGGTGTAATCTATGCCCTTCAAAAAATGGTTCGCTCCATAGATGTAGTTATTCCATTTGAGAACAACATGGTTTACATATTCTCATTTAATGATGATAAGATGGCCTTGGAGATTGGGGAGAGGATTGTTGTAAAATTGACAAAGGGTGGATATATTCCAAAGGGTATAGATGTGAAGTTCAAGACATATTCTTATCCCCAGGAGGCTCGAACAATAGAGGAATTCCTCAAGGGGTGCCGTTCATTAATAAAATCAGATTAGTTCCTGAGAATTTATGATGAGAAAGATCATTCTTTTTATCATTATCCTTTTTGTTATTTCATGCGAAAAGAATTCTCCACCTTCTGTGGAGAAGAAGGAGGCACCTTCAATTCCAAAGGTCGTTGTTGAGAAGGAGAAGACCCCGACCAACGAACCTCTACCACCTGAGGTAAAGATAAAGTTGCGAAGAGATGGAAAGGACAATTATTCATGGGAACTTAGTGGTTCGGATGTGGATCAAATATTAAAGGTCAACGAAAAATTGAGGAGAAGCTTGACAAAGGAACAGTCAAATTAAGGCCTTTGGGAAAGGAGATATAAAGTGGGAATAGAATGGTATATTGAACAGTTGTTCAGGGAGTTTCCATTTGGTATAGGGATAGCAATGTTAATATTCCTCGGTATATTATTAATTATCTGGCTTCTTCTCCCTTTGTGGGTATTATTCATTCAATGGAATACGAGCAAGATAAAGGATGAGATACGTGACCTTGTTAGTCTGATGGAAAAAAGAGGCCAAGATGAAGGAGGTATTTCAGATTCTAAGGGTTAAGATGCTCCTGTGGATCATTCTGTTATTAAATTTGGTCGAGGTCGCATATACACAGATTCTTCCAAAGATTCCATTATATATAAAGGGAAAAGAGATATGGGTTGAGGTGGCAAAAACCCCTGATGATAGGGCACGTGGTCTGATGGGTAGAAGTGATTTGAAATGGGATGAAGGGATGCTCTTCATCTTTGATGAAGAGGAATATCACAGTTTCTGGATGAAGGATACCCTGATCCCTCTGAGCATTGCCTTTATAGACAGAGAGGGGCGAATTGTTGAGATAACGGATATGGAACCATTATCATTAAAATCTTATGTTCCTCCGAGGCCAATCCTTTATGCACTCGAGATGAGAAAAGGATGGTTTTCTTCAAACGGAATCAAACTGGGTGACAGGATGAGGTTTTCAAAATAACCAGATTCAGAGTTGAGCAATAATGGAGAAAGAGAATCTTTATGCAATAGTTCTTGCTGGTGGATCGGGGACCAGATTCTGGCCCTTAAGCCGTGAGACCTGGCCCAAACAGATGCTTAAGATTGCAGGGGAGGATACCCTCCTGAGGCAGACCATAAGAAGGGTTAGCGAGATAATTTTGCCAGAGAATATATGGATTATAACAACGGTTGATAAATCTCATGACATACGTTTTCATATAGAATCCTTGGGAGATTTGGCTAAAGATATAGAGATTATCAGTGAGCCCATTGGAAGGAACACAGCTCCGGCCATCGGTTTTACTGCTATATTTCTAAAAATGATTTCCCCTGACTCAATAATGATTGTTATGCCTTCTGACCACCTTATCCCTGATTCAGATAATTTCCTCTCCGATTTGAGAGTGGCTGTTGAAGGGGCAAAAAGGGATTATCTGGTTGCATTTGGTATCAGACCGAATAGGCCCGAAACAGGTTATGGGTATATAAAGGTTAAAGATATTTCAGATTTGAAGATAAGTGGTCTTCTTGAGGTTGAAAGGTTTGTTGAAAAGCCTGATCTTCATACAGCAAATAGATATATCTCAGAAGGTAATTACTTCTGGAACTCGGGTATATTTGTCTGGAAAACCACCAAGATACTTTCAGAGATAGAGAAATATTTACCATCCATTTATCAGACACTGAAGGATATGGAATCCCATATCTTTGGTAAAGAAGAATTGGAAAAGAAGGAGAGGCTTTCCATTAAAGATTTTGAAATGGAAAGCGAAATGTTATCAATTCTCTACTCTGGGTTGGAGAGCATCTCCATTGATTACGGGGTCATGGAGAAAAGCGGTGATGTGATAATGGTTCCTGCCACATTTAAGTGGTCAGATTTGGGTAGCTGGAATGCATTGGATGAGGTTATTGAGAAGGATGAATCAGGAAACATCTTCCGGGGCGATACAATTGATATAGGGAGCCAGAATTCAATTGTCCTATCTGGCGAAAGACTCGTTGCCACAATCGGGCTTAAGGACATGGTGGTTGTTGATACCCCTGATGCAACCCTTGTAACACCAAAAGAAAGGGTTCAGGAAGTGAGGAGAATTGTTGAGGCCCTAAAAAAGGATGGAAGGGATGAGTATCTTTTTCATAGAACTGTTGAGAGGCCGTGGGGGAGTTATACAGTTTTGGAAAAAGGGGATGGATATAAGATTAAAAGAATTTTAATAAAGCCAAAAGCAAGGTTGAGTCTTCAGCTTCACAGAAGAAGGAGTGAGCACTGGATTGTTCTATCCGGGATAGCTAAGGTCACCAGGGGTGATGAGACATTTTTGGTTCATAGGAACGAAAGCACTTATATACCAATAAATACAGCTCATAGATTGGAAAACCCGGAAAATGAACCCTTACAGATTATTGAAGTTCAAAATGGAGATTATCTCGGAGAGGATGATATCGAACGTCTGGAAGATGATTACGGAAGAATCTGATTTTGAGCATCCAAAATTTTATTCTGTGGATTAGTAATTTGCACGAATAAGGCCCCAAAAATATTCAACCCTTTAAAGTCCTGTAAATTGCTGTAAAATAAAGTAAAATTTTAACCATATGAATTGACAAAAGAAAAAAATGGTGTATTATATTTAATAATTCACCTCTAAATTTGGCGTAACATTTTAGCACTTTGAAAAAGGAATAATCC
>JBBITW010000227.1:2938-4735 GCA_037440525.1 Deltaproteobacteria bacterium | reverse complement strand
TAAGATTTTCGAGGATATTCCTGCCAGATCTTTTAACTTAGCCCCATTTAAGTGAAGGGTTACGCGACTCTTATAGATTTGAGCCGAAGACGAAGCAATGCTTTTTCTTCTTGAAATTTTTTGATTAAATTTTTTATGATTCAAATAAGAGGAAAAATGAAATTTGAAATAGAAAACATGATTCGAGATATTGATACAAAGAGTTGGAAGAAGATCTTTGTGGAGTTTGGTAAAGATTCAATCGAGGTTTTGGTCCCAGAGAATTGCGTGGAGCTGACAATGAAGAGTGTCCCATTGATTCCCGATCCTCGAAGAGCTATTGAGGAGGCATTGGAAAACCCAATTCACAGCCCTACTATTGATGGTATTATCAGGAAAAAATCTAAACCTCCCAAAGAGCTTTCTGTTGCAATTGCTGTATCCGACATTACAAGGCCTGTCCCCTATAAAGGAGAAGATGGAATTCTTCTTCCCCTTTTGAGGCGACTTGAGTCATCAGGAGTAAGAAAGGAGAATATCGAGATTATTGTAGCAACAGGTATGCACAGGGCAAGCACAGAGGAAGAAAAATTGGAGATGTACGGCAAAGAAGTGGTAGAACAGTATAGAATCATTGACCACGATTGTGAGAATCGAGAAATACTTGAGGATATTGGAGAGACCCGACGTGGAACAAGAGTCTTCATAAATAGAGAATTTTATCTCTCCGATCTAAAGATTGTAACAGGACTCGTGGAGAGCCATTTCATGACAGGGATATCCGGGGGTAGAAAATCTATTTGTCCCGGGTTGGTCGATTTAAAGACAATTCAGAAGTTTCATGGTCCATACTTTCTTGAAGACCCAAATGCTACAAATCTCGTATTAGAAGGAAACCCATGCCATGAAGAGGCACTCGAAGTCGCAATGAAGGTGGGAGTAGATTTTGTTGTCAATGTAAATCTCGACAGAGATCTTCGTCTTGTTCGGGTTTTTGCAGGGGATATGTTTGAGACAAATCTTAAGGCATATGAGTTGATAAAAGGTTATGCAGAGATACCTTTGAGTGAGCAATTCGATATGATCCTCACACATAGTGGATATGTTGGGAAGGATCACTACCAGAGCGCAAAGGCAGGTGTTGGAGCTCTTCCCGCAGTTAAAGAAGGGGGGAGAATCATCATTTTGGCAAATAACCGAGACCCTGTAGAACCGATTGGTTCCCCGGAATATAAAACTCTCATCCATCTGTTAAAATTACAGGGTCCTGATAGATATCTCAATCTGCTCAGAATGCCTGACTGGAAATTCGTTAAGGATCAATGGGAACCCGAGATGTGGGGAAAGGTTCTTAGGAAGGTAGGGGAGGAAGGGCTGATCTATTGCTCTCCTGAAATAGATCCAGGGGATTATTGTCTGCTTCCAGGAATTTCAGGACTAAATTTTTTAAAAGACAAGAGCAATAACCCCCCTATTGAAAAGGCTCAGCAAATGGTTCAAGGAGCTATTAATTTTGCTATTTTACGTTATCGGAAAAAGGGAATTGAACCTACTATTGCATTTATTAGAGAAGGCCCATATGCTGTGCCTGTTTTCCGAAAATAGAAAACTCTTACATCACATCTCCTTATGATACTTGACTTCTATTCTGGCATTTCGCATCGCCTCCACACGTCTCTCAGCAGTGAATACATTAACGATCCCGTCATTCTCACCCTGCACCATGAAAGTTGGTATATCGTCGTGGGGTAAGGACGAATGACCGTTATGTGCCATGATTACGAAGCGAGGTCTCAGTATATTCCTTTACCTGTCATT
>JBBITW010000227.1:0-2838 GCA_037440525.1 Deltaproteobacteria bacterium | reverse complement strand
CCTGTCATTTCGAGCGAAGCGAGAAATCTTAGAATCTTAATTTAACGAAGGTGGACCACCTACGAAGTGGAAAAAATACTCCCTCCCCTTCGTAAGGAGGGATTAGATAAATGCATATATGCAAGCCTGGCCTGCTTCTCAATTGCCAAAGAGTTTGAATCTGTAGACCTGGAGGGGTGGGATGAATATTAGAAGGGGAGAAATATACCTAACAAACCTCGCCCCAGTCTTAGGAAAAGAAATCTCAAAAAACCCGACCTGTCCTCGTTGTATCGAACGATAAGAATAACCTTTTCTCAAGAACGGTCACCATTTTGCCAATTTCTTCCCAGAACCTTGATAGAATTTACCCTTTCGAGGTATTTCTACCTAAAGGTAGCGGGAATCTCCCAAAGGATTCCAAGGTTAAGGCCGACCAAATAAGAACCATCGATAAAATGCGGATCATCAAACTTATTGGGGCCTTAAAGAAAGAGGAGTTGAATGAAGTTGAAAAAGCCATTAGAATTTAGCATGAACTTTAGATTGAGTTTGTTGGGTTGCTTGAATTTATTGCGTTAACCAAAGTGCTGCTGTCACTTTCACACTTCCTTAATTCGAGATATATTCTTTAAGTAGCGGATAAAATATTTGAATGAAATCCATCTTGATTTTTAGAGCTCTGTCCGGATCATCTATCACCACATTATTCACTCGGACCAGAGCGACATCGGCCCGCTTTTTCTTCAAACCGTCCCAGATGAGATATATTTTATTCCAGTATTCACTTGCAAATGCCCTCTCCCTTCCCTGATTGGGTTACTTGAGTTTATTGAGTTACTTGGGTTACTTGAGTTATTGGGTTTATTAAAATTTAGCATTGAACACCAAACACTCTACACTTAAATACTTAGAAACGAAGACTCAAAACGAAAAAAGACATTCTCTACTTGTAATCCTAATCTCCCCTACCTTGTCATTCCGACCTCTTTCCCTTGTCATTCCGAACGAAGTGAGGAATCTCCCCCCCACTGTCATTCCGAACGAAGTGAGGAATCTCAATATTACGAAGTGGAAAAAAATAATCTCCCCTAACCCCTCCTTAAAAAGGAGGGGATAAAGAGAATAAAATCATTATAAAGGAGTAGGATAAAAAAAAGAATCATTAAAAGGAGGGGGATAAATAGAAAAAGATTATTAAAAAGAAGGGGAATAAAAAGGTAGAATAACTAAGAAGGAAGGTGATAAAGTAGAAGATATTTAAAAAGATGTGAAAAGCGGAGAAAATATTTCCTGGTGTCTGACACCAAATTTAAAACAAATTGTTTCTCCTCCAATTTAGTTACTAAAAAGGATTCTCCGATAGAATCGGATTCGCCTCTGGCGGAAAAGACTTTATTAATGCCCTAAGCTTTTCCCTCGAATCCTTGAACCCTAGAATCCTTGGACCCTTATCTAATCTTCCTGGTTTATCTACATTCTCCCCTCTACCCATTGGGGTAGAGGATTAAGTTAGGGGGAACTCTCGCAAACACCATCCCAAATAAACTAAAACAATCGAGAAAAACGAATTAAGCAAGATTAACGAAATAGACCAAATAAACCAGACAAACCACTCTCTGCAGAACGCTTGACAATACATATAATTACGTTTATAATAGCCATACAATTACTCAGATAAAGGATGTATCATGAAGACCACTTTGAACATACCAGATGATCTTATCAAGAAAGCCATGGCATTGGCAAATCATAAGACGAAGACAGAAACAGTCGTCGTTGCCCTGCAAGAGTATGTTCGTAAGAAAAAGATTGAAAAGATCATAAAGTACCAGGGCAAATTGCAGTTTGAAGAAACGTGGAAGAAAAGCCGCCATGCCAGATAGAATTCTTGTAGATACTTCTGCCTGGATCGAATTCTTTCGAAAGAAAGAATCGGCGATTTCTCTTATGGTCAGGGAAGCCCTGAACCTCAATCAGGCATGTTATGCGGGACCGATAGCTGTCGAACTCTTCCAAGGAGCCAAGACCAGTAAAGAGGCCGAGATAATCGATCAGCTTCTTGAAAGCATTCACTATGTCGAGATCACCCGGTCGCATTATCATCATGCAGGAGAGATTAGTCATAAAACAGCACGAAGCGGAAAAAGTTTTAGTATTGTTGATCTGATCCTTGCTGTATTAGCTCATGATGAGCAGCTCACATTGCTTTCTTTGGACACCCATTTCAAACAAATTTCTCAGTTCTGCCCTTTATCCCTTGGATATCCACTCTAAGATAGTTGCTTGAGTTACTTGAGTCTTTTTAGTCTATCTGTTCTTTCTGGTTTATCTTGTCTATCTGGTTCATTTTGTTTATTAAAAAACTTGAACCCTTGTACCTTGGATCCTTGGTCTTCCTGGTTTGTCCATGTTCTCTCCTCTACCCATTTGGAGGAAAGGGCCAGGGTGAAGGGGAACTCTTGAATTCTTGGGTTACTTGAGTTACTTGGGTTATTTGAGTTGGTTTGAGATTAAAAAGCCTATCCGTTCTGGGTAGGCTTTTTAATATAATATTGGTGATTCCTATATTATAAAAAACGAGCCAGTGTTTCTTTATCTCTTTTTTTCCTTCCAATTGCTAAAATCACATCATATCCTTCTCCCGTAATTTCTACTTTTCCTCTTCCACCATTTCTACTTTTCCTCTTCGATTATTTTTTATTTTTCTCTTCTGTCATTTCTAATCCTCCCCTTCTTTCATTTCTAATCCTCCCATTCTGTCATTTCGAGCGTAGCGAGAAATCTAATCCTTCAGGATTTCTCACGTTCGTTCGAAATGACAACCTTGGGGTGGATTTCTCATTTCGGTTTCCTGAG
>JBBITW010000226.1:0-4798 GCA_037440525.1 Deltaproteobacteria bacterium | reverse complement strand
AATCCAACAAGATCTCCAAAGATTATCAGCATAAAAAGCTGGTCTAAGCTGTTTCTTTCCTTCCTCAGCTCAAGATCCATCTCATGGACTGTCATTCCATACATAATCTCTCTTAGGGCTTTTAGATTTCCCTTCCACCTTGATGTTAAATGATCAAGAAGCTTTCTCTCTCTGTTCATTCTCTTTATCCTTCAGATCTAATTTCAACGATATAGCCGCAAACTTTAGTTTGCGATAAAAAAATTTTTTACCTGATTTAAATCATTAAAAAAATATGCATCTTAAGGGGTGCGACTACAAAAATCGCTCAATCGATGTCAAGTGAAAATACTAAGAAATATACGGGTCAATAGGGCTAATATGATGGCCACTGATAGAGTGAAAACCACAGCAAATAATGCCCCCTTCTTACCAATCTCCCTCCAGAGCGAAGCGATTGTAGCCAAACAGGGAATATAAAATGTTACAAAGACAGTAAAAACTACTACCTGCACCTTTGTCATCACCGTAAGAACCTGGCTGGTGCCTAAAGCCTGTGTAAGCATTATCATTGAAAGTTCTTTCCTCAAAAGACCAAAGATGAGTGTTGTTCCCACTACATCTGGAAGACCTAACAAATATGTAATTGGAGAAAGAACCGAGTTAGTATACTTTTCAATGCCTCCATACTCCATGAGGGCAAGCATTGCACTTCCTCCGATAAGTATGGGCCATGCAATAACAATAAATTCTCTCATCCGATACCATGATTTCTTTAAGGTATTTCTCAAAATCGGTAATTGGTAGGCTGGAATTTCCATAATCAATCCAAGACCATTTGGTTCTGGATAGAAAGAGGAGAGAATTTTCCCAGAAAAAGCCACAACAAGAAGGTCAAGAGCAAATATTGCCAGAGCAGCATTAGGGCTGATAAAAAAGGCAACCAGAGCGAAAATGATTGTGATTCGAGCAGAACACGGAATCATCGTGGAGAGAATAGAGACAATAAACCTGTGCTGAGGGAGTTCAAGAATTCGAGTGGCCATCACTGCAGGAACGCTACACCCATATCCAAGGATAAAAGGAATGACCGACTTGCCATGAAGACCGATCCGGTGCATGAAAACATCCATCAGAAAGGCAACTCTCGGCAGGTATCCAATATCCTCGAGAATGGAGAGACCTATCAGAAAAGGAACAAGGTAAGGGAGGACGATTGCAACTCCTCCTGCAATTCCTTGCAGGACTCCTTTGGATAGATAAAAGATTAAACTTCCTTTTCCAAAAAATTCTTCAAACCCTCCGATCCAATAATCAAAGAGCTCCATTAGAGGTTCTTCGATATAGCCACCAAATCCGAATATGAAATTGAAGAAGCTGTAGAATATTCCTGCAAGAATTAAATACCCAAAAACATTATGCATCACCCAATAGTCAATTATTATTCGAATATCCCTTCTCGGGGGATGTATTACCATAGCTACTTGCTCAAATATATTCATTGCCAGTGCATGACGCTCAGAAGAAATGACTTGATCCGATGTGAAACCATGAACCTCTTCTAATCTTCCCTGAAAATACCTGATCCTTTCTGCAGAATTTTTTACCTCACCCATGAAGAATGGATCATTTTCAAGTAACTTTATGGCAAGAAATCGAGAAGGGACCTTTTCTCGAATAGATTGATTATTCGTAACTATGACCATTTGGTCAATTATCCCTTCAATGTCTTTACTGAATTTAAGGGTCTTTGCTTTTCCCTTTCCCTCAAAGACACTCAACACCTGGGCAAACAGTTCCTTTAGACCTTTGCCTGTTGTGGCAATAGTTGGAATTACAGGAATCCCCAAAATGTCTGATAGCCTCTGAATATTAATCTCGATTCCCTTTCTCTTTGCTTCATCCATCATATTTAAGCAGATAACCATTGGGATTTCAAGCTCCATGAGTTGGAGTGTGAGCTCCAGACTTCGACCAAGTAGCGAGGCGTCGATTACATTAATGATCACATCTACCTTGCCAGAGAGAAGATGTTTCCGTGCTTCCAGTTCTGCTGGATCTCCAGAGGTTAACGAATAGGTTCCGGGAAGATCGATACACTCACAGGTATATCCGTCGATGTGTATTTTTGTCTCAGTATATTTAACAGTTGTTCCAGGAAAATTCGAAGTAATTGCCTTATAACCAGCGATGTTGTTAAATATTGTGCTCTTACCACAGTTTGGCTGTCCAGCAAGAGCAATTCTCATTCAACCTCCTCCACAATGATTCGGGAGGCAATACCTCTGCCAAGGGCAACCTGGCTTCCATGAACCTCAATAAGGATTGGCCCACGCAGAGCTCCAAATCTCAATATTGTTATTATATCACCGATATGAATACCCATCTGCGAAAGTCTCTGTCTTATTCTTTGTCCACCCAGAATATCAATCACTTTCGCTCTTCTATTTTCAAAAATTTGATCCAGACTCGTCATGCTTCAATCCTCAAATTTAAAATAAGCTTCTATTTCTTCCATAACATTTTGACATAAGGATACATCTTCATCTGGCGAACCACCACATATCCCTATCGCTCCAATTAATTTGCCGTCAGAGTATATAGGTACTCCTCCCGGAATAGGGGTTAATCGATCATTCCAGTTTTGTGTATTAAACCCATATCCTGGAGCTCCTGGGGCGCCAAATTTGACTATATCAGAGCTCGGCATTCGGAATGTAGCTGCTGTCCATGCCTTATCCCTTGCAATTTCCGAAGTAGGAATTGGAGCTCCATCCATCCGATGCAGAGCCACAAGCCAGCCTTTTTCATCAACAATCGCAATGCTTAAGGCCAATTCTCTCTCTTTAGCCTTAGAAATTGCAGTTTTCAATATCTCTTTAGCTAATTTTAAACTCATCTCCTTCATAAAAACCCTCTTCATTCATATATTGCCGTTATCCCCGCCTGGCTGACCGAAGTATCACTTATATCTCCAACACCTGATGGGATACCACTACAACCTATAGCACCAATGATCTCATTTTCTTCATTTGTAATAGGAATCCCTCCAGGAATAAAGCAGAGTCTACCCTTCCCCCTTCCAATCATCCCTAAGGCATGATCGCCCATCAGTTCCCCTACGTTCCGAGGATCGAGCCAGCGTGAACCAAGCAATGTAGGCATCTTAAAGGCTATAGCTGTCCAGGCCTTCTCAATCGCAATATCAGTTGTGGCCAAACCAGCCCCATCCATACGATGAACAGCAACTACTGCACCAGCTCTATCTACAATGGCAATACTGCATGGAAAACCTGCAACCTCTCTTGCCCATCTTTCAGCAGCCTCAAGCATCTTCAAAGCAAGTCCCAAAGTTATTTCTTGCATATCTCTCACTCCCTTATTTGCCTGCAACTAAAAGTGAAAAAGGCTTTTCTAAACTCGAAGTTCAGGATTTAATGTCATAAATTAAAAAATTTATCAAAACAAAAGATCATCAGTCGCAATAAGGTCTGCCCCTGTATTTAACAAATCTTTTAAGACGATTTGTCCTGCCTTAATAGGTGGATTCGGTCTCACCCTTACAAGAACTTTAGCGATCTCCTTAAATTTTGTCTTCTGTACTGGTTTATTTGTCCTAACAGGCAGAAGGGGTCGAGAGCTATTTTCTGTGAGAATGGTGGCAGTAAACACCCTGACCGGATTCTGGTATTCCTCAATCACATACTGACGCCCTTCCTTACACCTATTTCCCAAAACTTTGATTACCTTCCCCTCGTCATCGATATCTAATGTTGTCCTGCATCCCATGGGGCAACCAATACATATGATCTTTTCTTCAACCATTTTATTCTTCCCTCTTACACTCAACTATTAGTTTATCCATATCATTCTTTAATCGGCTTAATCCCTTCTTGGGGAGAACTATCTTAACCATCTCGCTTGGCTTAACCACCCTGAATGTCTGAGTGTATATATCGCCTACCATCAATCGAACTTTTTCTTCCATCTCTTTTACTCGAATATACAGGATAACATCATCTTGTCCACTTATTAACTGTGGGACAATTGAACGTATATTCCTACCAGGTTTAAGCATAATCTTTGGTTTCTCTTCAGTGATCTCTTTCTTTATATATTTTGCCGCCCAGGCGCCTGCTATCTCAGCCTCCCAGGTAACATTGTCAACCAGGTCATGGACATGAACAACATTTCCCCCTGCAAAGATTCCTGAAATGTTTGTCTCCCTCCGTTCGTCAACGATTGGTCCGCCAGTCAATGGATCAAGGTCTACTCCAGCCATTCTCGAAAGCTCATTTTCAGGAATCAAGCCAACTGAAAGAAGTAATGTATCACATTCTATAATCTGTTCAGTGGAATCAATGGGTTTTCCATCTCTGTTTACTCGCGCAATGGTGACTGCCTCAATTCGTCCTTCACCATGAATCTGGGTGATCTTATGCTCCAGGAGTAATGGAATATGAAAATCATGGAGACACTGAACCTCATTTCTGATTAATCCTCCTACGTAAGGAAGGATCTCCACCACCGCTTTCACCTCTGCTCCTTCGAGGGTGAGACGACGAGCCATTATCAAACCAATATCACCTGAACCTAAGATAACCACCCTCTTTCCTGGAACGAATCCTTCTACATTGACCAATCTCTGGGCCGTTCCTGCAGTAAAGATACCAGCCGGACGTGTCCCGGGGATGTTCAATTGCCCCCGAGTCCTTTCCCGACAACCCATTGCAAGCACAATAGACTTTGGTCTCAGACGAATTGGTCCTTCACGATTATTAATAGCTATAATCTCTCTTTCAGGGGATAGTTGAGTTAC
>JBBITW010000225.1:0-4910 GCA_037440525.1 Deltaproteobacteria bacterium | reverse complement strand
GTACTGGGAACCAAAACAATAAATGGGAAGTAGGAAATGGGAAATGGGAAGTAAATAATAAATGGGAAATAGGAATTGGGAAATGGGAAGTAAACAATAAATGGGAAATGGGAAGTAGGGAGGAAACCTTTTTTCTCCAATTCCAATTTTTCATTTTTCACTTCCTATTTTTGGCATTGAAGATTATGGAATTCTCGTCTCAGATGAAAGTAGAAACTGGAGAAAAGAATTCGAAGGTTGACAGTGGGCTTTTATGTTTGGTTATGGTGGCAGGGTATCATGGTCTTAGTGTTGATCCGGAGCAGTTGAGGCATATCTTAGCTATAGGAAGCGAAGGTATGAAAGCGATTGATATCCTCAGAGGAGCAAAGGAGTTAGGGCTTAAAGCAAAGGAGGCTTGTGTTTCCTATGATCGATTAATTCGGCTACCAATGCCTGCCATTATTCTTATGGAGGGCAATCATTTTGTTTTATTGGCAAAGGTTGATATGAACAGAGCCCTGATCTTTGATCCCCTGGAAGGAAGACCAAAGGTTCTTTTGAAGGAGGATTTTATATTTCAGTGGGAGAAAAAGATTATTCTTATTGCTTATAGGAAATCTGTTGCTCCTTCAGAGAAGCCATTTGGAATTTCGTGGTTTGTTCCTGCGATCTGGAAATACCGAAGCCGCCTTTTTGAGGTTTTATTGGCATCGCTCATAATTCAGGTTTTTGGTCTGGTAACCCCAATCTTTACACAGGTCATTATTGATAAGGTGCTTGTTCACAGGGGAATTACCACACTTAATGTTTTGGGCATTGGTCTGATTGCTATCACTCTATTTGAAGGGCTTTTAAGTATTCTCAGAACCTATCTCTTTACCCATACAACTAACAGAATTGATATCTCTCTTGGCACAAAGCTCTTTAAACATCTCTTCTCACTCCCTCTCAAATATTTTGAGGTAAGAAGGGTTGGAGATACAGTCGCCCGTGTGAGAGAGCTTGAGAATATTAGACATTTTTTAACAGGTGCTCCACTTACAGCTTTTCTTGATTTTATGTTTATTGGGGTTTTCTTAATAGTAATGTTTTTTTACAGCACCACTTTGACATTTGTTGTTCTCGGGGCAATTCCTCTATTTGCCCTTCTTTCTTTGATTGTGACTCCAATGTTAAGACACAGACTTGATGAGCGATTCAATCGCGGGGCAGAGGCACAGGCCTTTCTTGTTGAGATGGTGACAGGTGTTCAAACACTTAAGGCCATGGCAGTTGAGCCCGAGATTCAGAGAAAATGGGAGGGCCTTTTAGCAAATTATGTGAAGGCCTCTTTCAAGACCTCAAAACTTTCTGGAGTTGCAGGGTCGCTTGGACAGGTTATTGAGAGGATAGCATCTCTTTCAATCCTCTGGCTGGGTGCCCACTTAGTGATGTCAGGAGAGTTAACTGTTGGACAGTTAATTGCCTTTCAGATGCTTTCAGGCCGTGTAAGTCATCCGGTACTTCGACTTGTTCAACTCTGGCAGGATTTTCAGCAGGCGGGGCTCTCTATCAGGAGACTGAGTGATATTTTCCATAGTACTCCCGAGCCATCACTCAATATTACAAAAACGAGATTCCCTTCAATAAAAGGCCACATAAAACTTGAAGGAGTAAGATTTAGGTATAGAGTTGATGGGCCGGAGATAATAAAAAACCTTAATCTCGATATCAGGGCAGGAATGGTTCTTGGGATAGTGGGTCGGAGTGGTTCTGGGAAATCAACACTTGGAAAATTGATTCAGAGGCTCTATCTTCCTGAATCAGGAAGGATTTTGATCGATGGAATCGATCTTTCCCTCGCTGATCCAGCGTGGCTTAGAAGGCAGATTGGAGTTGTTCTTCAGGAGAATTTTCTTTTTAATGGGAGTGTGAGGGATAACATAGCATTCCACTATCCTCAGGCATCAATGGAAGAGATTATAAGAGTAGCAAATCTTGCAGGGGCTCATGATTTTATACTGGAGCTTCCTGAGGGATACGATACAATTGTAGGGGAAAGAGGAACAGCCCTTTCAGGAGGACAGCGACAGAGGATTGCTATTGCCAGAGCGCTTTTAACAGATCCAAAGATTCTTATCTTCGATGAGGCAACCTCTTCCTTAGATTCAGAGTCAGAGGCAATTATTCAGGGGAATTTGAGACAGATCTGTCGTGGTAGGACAGTTATTCTTATTGCACATCGACTTTCGACATTGAGGATTGCCGAAAAGATCATTGTATTGGAAAAGGGAGAGATTGTTGAGTCTGGAACCCACGAAGAGCTTATGGGTAGGAGGGGGATCTATCATCATCTTCAACTCCAACAGACCCTATGAGAAATTTTAAGTGGGAAATAGGGTTGAATTAGTATGAAAAGGGATCGGCTGGATTTTGAGTTTTTACCTGAAGCATTGGAGATTGAGGCTACTCCTCCATCTCCACTTGGAAGAATTTTGCTCTGGATTGTATTTATACTGGTAATTGCTGCATTCTCATGGAGTTACTTTGGCAGGGTGGATGAGGTGGCTGTAGCACGGGGGAAGGTTATACCAGATGGAATGGTAAAGGTAATACAACCGAGGGAAACAGGTATAATAAGGTCAATTCATGTAGAGGAAGGACAGAAGGTGAAGGAGGGAGAGCTTCTTATTGAGCTCGACCCAACAATAACACAGGCAGAGGTTGAGGGTTTTAAGAGGTCTTTAGCCATTAATCGCTATGATATAGAGAGGCTTAAAGCAGAGCTGGAGGGTAGAGAGATTCGCAAAGAGGGAAAGGATCATGAACGGTTGCTCATACTTCAAAGGGAACTTAAGAGAGCAAGGGAGGGTGAATACAGAGCGAAGGTCTCATCCCTTGAATTGGTCATATCACAGAAGAAGATAGCACTTCTTTCTGCGGAAGAGTCTATTTCGAAGCTTGAAAAGACGGTAGAACTTGTAGGTAAACAAGAAGAGGCTTTAAGAAGGCTGGCTGAGAAGGGATATGCTTCTCTCATGGAGCATCTTCAGAGGCAGAAGGAGCTTGTGAGGGCTGAGAAGGAACTTATTGAACAAAAAAAATTGGCCGAACAGATAAGGGATAGTCTTAAAGAGGCTGAGAAAAACTTAGAGGCCCTTAAGAAGGAGAGGGAAAGGTCAATCTTAAGTGAGATCATTGAAAAGGAGAGGGCTATTACACTTCTTGAGAGTGATTTTACAAAAGCCAATAAAAAATATCAATTGGAGAAGCTTTGTAGCCCTGTCAACGGAACAGTTCATGGCCTTTTAGCTCATACCATTGGCGGTGTTGTAACATCTGCTCAACCAATCGTTACCATTGTTCCCGAAGGAACACCCCTTGTTGTGGAGGCAATGATTCCCAATAAGGATATTGGCTTTATTCAATTAGGCCAGAAAGCAGAGTTAAAATTTGATACATTTCCATTTCAGAAATATGGGACAATCGAGGCAGAACTTTTTTATATCAGCCCCGATGCTTCGGAGATGGATAAGGTTGGTTTGGTCTATAAAGTAAAGCTCAAACCAAAGCATTTTAAAATGAGGGTTGAGGATAAAGACATTTCTATTTCACCCGGGATGGCCGTTACAGCGGAGATAAAGACAGGAAAAAGAAGGGTGATCGAGTTTTTTCTCTCCCCGCTCATCAAACATGTCGACGAATCATTGACCCTTAGATGATTTTCCATATTACTCATTTAATTTAATTTTTAAGCCTCTTTAATTCCCTTATCTTTTCAAGTGTATCTCTATAAATAAGCTCTTTTGAAGGATTGAGCTCAATAGCCTTTAGAACCATATTTTCTGCTTCATCGAGATTAATACCTTTATTATAGTAAAGCCATGCCAGGTTATTATAGACGTCTCCATTTTTAGGTGTTTTCTTCATTGCCTTTTTGTAATATCTTTCTGCCTTCTCAAATTCATTCTTAAGAAAATAGGCATTCCCAATATAAAGATAAGCCAGAGGGATTTTCTTAGAGGCAAGTTCATATTCCCTTATTGCATGATCAATCTCCCCCTTTTTTTCATATGCTACGCCAAGATTTAAATGCTCCTCAGGGGTAAGAGGATCTTTAAAGACTACAATCCTGAATGGAGAACAACTGGTAAAAAAAACCATAGCTATGAAGATCAAAATAAAAGGAAGAGATCCTTTTTTTATCTCTCTTTTCATCTTTCGGGAATGATGAGTAGGGTCCAAAAATTTGTCTTTTCCCATGTTTTTATGAAATCCTTAAAAGAGATACGCTTTAAGTGATCACGACCCGAATTGACTACGATTCCATTTTCGTAGTAGCCAACAACAACCATAAAATGGTTCTGCTGATAAAACCACAAACCCAGATCAACCAGGACAATAATGGGAAAACCCGAGTCAATTTTTAATTTTATGTCTTCGATACTCCCCCTATACTGGATAGCCTTAAACCCTTTCTTCTGTGGATAAAGGACCATATCTAAATTCAGAGTGCCTCCTGCAGAGGGGCTGAATATCTCCCCTGCAATCTCTTCAGGAGTCACCTTAAGACCCCAGTAATTCAGAACACCTGCAAGTGAGGCAGGACCACATTGAAAGGATTCCTGTGGGTGGAAAGGGACTCCCATTATTATTCTTAAGGATTCTTGTCCTTTAATATGGGAAGTACCTGTGCATGAGTAGAATTGGAAAAAGATAAATAAAATGAAAAGGCGTTTCCTCAGGAAAACGCCTCTTTTCAAGACTCTCTTAACCAAGATTTTTACCTATCTTTTTTCTCTTTCAAGGACTAATCGATAGCCTGTAACATAGAGATAGATGCCAACTACGATGGCCAGCAAAAGAAGAACAATAAGAACAGCCCAGCCATCACCCCCTACCTTTAATTCATCGAGATTAAGGGCGAGCTGGTGAATCTGTTGATCACT
>JBBITW010000224.1:0-5030 GCA_037440525.1 Deltaproteobacteria bacterium | reverse complement strand
AAAAAATATTTTCTCGGAGATCTCAAAGATTAGACTCGAAATTCTACAGAAAAAAAGGTATAATAATTATAAATCTTATTGGGGAAGAAGTAATGATCGAAGAGATAAAAAATCAAATTACTTCAATTTTTCAATATCTACCTATTAAAGTGATATCAGCTGTGATATATGGTTCCTGGGCGAGAATGGAAAATACAAAGGATTCCGATATTGATATACTTATCATCTCAAATGATATTAATCCAAAGAGGCAAAGAAGAAGGAAAGAGATTGCATCTATTAAAGAACAACTATTTATTGGTTATCCGCTTGATATCTTGCTTCTAACAACTGATGAATGTATATCAAACTTTAAAGGCCACAATCCATTATTTTTAGATATTGCTTTAGATGGGATAATTCTAAAAGATGAAGAGAATTTTATTAAAAAATTAATTGATGATACAAAGCAATATATTACTCAAAAAGGGCTTATAAGATACCATGATGGCTGGAGTTTTCCTGTCTTATTCAGGGAGGCCACCTCTCTTTCTGAGATAAGTAATAGAGATTTTGCATATGCCATGCTTAAAGATGGAGAACATGACTATGAAATAGGCATTTTTATTATGGGAAAAGGGTATTATGATAAAGCTGTATATCATTTTCAACAGTCTATAGAAAAGGCTATAAAAGCTGTTTTAATATCTCTTGGGGAATTTAAAAAAACAAATTTTGTAGGTAATATACTGGCTGAAAAATTACAAAAAATTGAGTTTGATCCAGAATGGAAAGAGAAACTTTATAACATCGCAAAGATTAGCAATGAAATTGAGCCTGAAATAACGTGGAGCCGTTACCCTGGAATAGATGGGGGGAAACTATGGAAACCGTATGAAGAGTATAACATTGATGATGCTAAAGAAACTGGGGAAAAGAGTGAAATTGTGATTAGAATTTCGAGAGACTTTATTTCATGGTGGTTCAATATGGCCCCTTTAAACACTTACCAATAGGGAAACCAAAATCCTTTTTTGCCTTTTTATATTATGGAAAATATTGCTGAAAAAAGTGATCTCCTTTTAGAGCAACTTAAAGATGCATTAGAGAAAGAGGATGATATAATATTTGCATATCTTTTTGGCTCCTATGCCCATGGTATTGTTCATTTAGAGAGTGATATAGATATAGCTTTTTATCTTAAATCCTCAGAAATAAAGGAATGCCTTAAAAGAGAAAAGGAGATACTCTCTATCTTAATAGATAGAATTCACACGGATAGAATTGATCTAAAAATTCTTAATACTTCTACCCTTATTTTTCAATATTATGTGCTCAAGGAGGGTATTCTTATCTTAGTCATGGATCCACAAAAGAGGGTAGACTTTGAGACAAATGTTATGGAAAGATTTTTTGAATTGAAGCCTTACCTTGATGAATATCGTGAGATGCTCCTTAGAAGAATAAAGGATGATCAGAGTGCTGGATGATATCGATTAACCCAGAGCTCCCAGACGAGAAGTGTCCAGAGTTTTTTCCTGTTATCCTTATGATTCGAAAGATGATCTTCAAGAATGGAGCTTACATATTCAGGGTTTAAAAATCCCTCCCTTTTAATTCGATCCGCTGAAAGAAGGTCAAGAAATAATTCCTTCAGTGGCCCTTTAACCCATTTAGCAATAGGGACACCAAACCCCTTCTTTGGCCTTTTAATTATCTCTTCGGGCAAATAATCCTTCATTGCCTTCTTCAGAATATATTTCGATGTAAACCCATTTAACTTCAGATTTGAAGGAAGGCCCATTACAAACTCCACCAATTCAGGGTCGAGAAATGGTGCCCTCACCTCCAAGGAGCAGGCCATACTCGCCCTATCCACCTTAACGAGGATTGCCTCCTGGAGGTAGAGCCTTAGATCGAGGTATTGAAGCATGGTAATCCGATCATCATAGGGATATTCTTTCTGATAAAAGAGTATATCCTCAACTAATTGATTTCGATCAAACTCCATACGCACATCCTCGGATAACACTTTCTCATTCTCTAAAAATGAAAATGAGCCGAGCCAAATCGAGTTTCTAACCCCATCAGGGAACCCTATGCCAGAGAGAAAACGTTTTACCTTGAAATCGAAACTTATATTATCATCTGAAACTGGAAGGAGATCTCCCAGAAAGTTTATCAGGGGATGGATAAAGCCAAAAAAACGTTCATAAGGCCTTGCCAACTTATGGGCAAGGTATGTGGGATAACCGGCAAAGAGTTCATCACCCCCATCTCCTCCAAGAGCCACTGTGACATGCTCTCGAGTGAATTTTGAGAGAAGGTAAGTAGGAAGTATTGAGGCATCAGCCATTGGTTCATCAAGAATCTGAGGAAGGTCTGAAACGATATTGAGCAAATCCTCTGGATACATCCTCTTTTCTCGATGCTCTGTTCCAATATAATTTGCAACCAAAGTGGCATATCCCGATTCATCAAAAGAGGGATCTTCAAAACCGATAGAGAAAGTCTTAATCTTTCGAGAAACATCTTTCTGGGCTAATAAAGTGATAGCGCTTGAATCAATCCCACCACTGAGGAAGATACCAAGTGGAACATCACTGATGAGCCTTCTTTTTACAGATTTCTCAAGAAGATAAATTATCTGCGATTCAATCTCATTTGCCGAAATATCCTTCCCATAGCTTTTTTCTTGAAATGGAGACCAATATCTTTTTATCTCTATCTTCCCATCTTTCCATATAAGATATGATGATGGTGGCAATTTATTTGCATCCTTAAATATTGTATTAGGGGAAGGAATAAATTCATAAAAAAGATATTTCATAAGTGAAAGGCGATTGATCCTTCGAGGGAAAAAGGGTGCATTCATTAAGGCCTTCAACTCAGAACCAAAAATAAAACAGTCATTTAGAATACTATAATAGAGGGGTTTTTTTCCGAGTCGGTCTCTTGCAAGAATGAGTCTTTTTTCATTCTCATCCCATATAGCTATGGCAAACATCCCGTTAAATCTCCCAAAACAGTCCTCCCCATACTCTTCATAAGAATGGGCAATAACTTCCGTATCAGAATTTGTCCTAAATCTATGACCGAGGTTTTCTAACTTCCTCCTCAATTCTATGAAATTATAAATTTCACCGTTAAATATAACCCATAGCGTTTCGTTTTCATTCGAGAGGGGTTGGTGACCTCCGATTAAATCGATAATGCTAAGACGGCGATGTCCGAAGAAGAGAAAAGGCCCTGATTCATCTAATGGTCTTATATATTCTCCTGAATCATCAGGCCCTCGATGTATTAGGGTATCCCGCATCTTTCTTAAAATTTCTAAATCCGGGATATCTCTTTTTACTGTTGTGAGAAAGCCTAAAATACCACACATATATTTTTAGATTACCCCAGAAAATAAATTCGTTGGTTTAAGGGCTAAGGCTAAGATGCCCGTTTTGTTAATAGGTTAGGTCATTGGTTTTTCCGCCCAAGGCGAATCCACCTTTAGTAGAAAAAATTTATTTCACCCATTCACTTTGCCTAAACTGGCTTTCTAACCCTATCCTTAACCTAAATATTCATGTCCGAAAACCTCATAAGTAACTACGCCGGCCATGGCAAATTACGGAATCGTTTCCTTAATATGATAAGTTGGTTTCCCCTGCGATTCATAATAAGTCCTTGTCAAAATCTCAGCCAGAAAGCCCATAAGAATTGATATAAACCCGAGCATCAATAAAAGCACACAAAGAAGAGGTAACGGGGTCAGGATAAAAGATGTTCCTTTATAAATCTTAAGATATATTGCATATCCGCCAGAAATAAAGGCTCCCAGTATCATCAGAAGTCCCATTCCTCCAAATACATAAATTGGTTTCTGGGAATAGGAAAGCAAAAATTTAACTACCATTAGATCCAATATCACCTTCACGATTCTCTTCATCCCGTATTTTGACACCCCTGATCTTCTTCGAAAATGGTGGACAGGGATCTCAGAAACCCGAGCCCCAACCCATTGGGCATAAATTGGAATGAAACGGTGCATCTCTCCATAGAGACGAATATTTTTAAGAATATCTCTCTTATATGCCTTAAGTGTGCAACCATAATCGTGAAGATGAACACCTCCAATCATTGAAATTATCTTATTGGCAATCATTGAAGGAAGTTTTCTTGTAAAAAAAGGGTCTTTACGGTCTTTTCTCCATCCACTTACAACATCATATCCCTCTTCAATCTTCTGAAGAAGCAGGGGAATATCTTCAGGGGCATTCTGTAAATCTCCATCCATGGGTATAATGATATCTCCTTTTGATGAATCGATTCCTGCACTCAGTGCTGCTGTCTGCCCAAAATTGCGCGAAAAACTTATAACCTTAATGTTTGGATTCCTCTTTGTAACATTGAGTAAAACTTCTAAAGTTCCATCTGTACTTCCATCATCGATGAACAGGATTTCATAAACCTTTCCTGTCTTTTTTAATACCTGAGTTAATCTCTCAACAAGTGGAAGAATATTCTCTTCCTCATTATAAACTGGTATTAAGATTGAAAGGGTCTTGCTTGTATTATCTAACATTATATTGCTCCTTTCACTCCCCTAAAAGGATTAAAATAATAGAAAAAATTGAATAATTAATTAAATTTTTTTAAAAATTTCTTATTTATTATACCTTTTCAATTAAAATGTCAAGAATTAAATTATATTTAAAATGTAACTTATTATTTTTTCAAGATAATTTAACTTATTTAAATTGAGCGATTCTTATCCGAATTGGCAGATTATTCTATTTCTGAATTTGCCTGTAGTTTTACTAATGAGAGCATTAAATAAATGACATTTGCCGCTCTGAACCCATCACCCCTCCCCTCTCCCCAAGCATTGGAGGAGAGGGAAGGGAGTAAAGTATCCCTCTCGCCAATGGAACTTTGTTATAATGTCATTCTGCGGCTTTAGCCGAAGAATCTATGTTTTATAATGGTTTGAATTCTATAGATTTCTCGCTTCGCTCGGAATGACACCACTCTGTTGTCATTTCGAGGCGTTAGCCGAG
>JBBITW010000223.1:0-5080 GCA_037440525.1 Deltaproteobacteria bacterium | reverse complement strand
CTCTTATTTTTCAGTCATTGCGAGGCGAAGGCGTGGCAATCCGGCGGAGTCGTTGCGTGGCAATCTCATGAATTCCTTGCTCCGCTCGGAATAACAATTAAGAATCGCTCAATTTATAAATTAAAAAGGATAAATATTATATGAAAAGGCGTAAAAGGATAGCTATTCTTACAGGTGGAGGAGATTGCCCGGGAATCAATGCTGTGATAAGGGCTATAACAAAGAAGGCCATTCTTGAGGCAGATATGGAGGTAATAGGCATTGAGGATGGCTATCATGGTATTTTAGAAAATAGATATAGAACACTCCACTATGATGATGTTTCGGGAATCCTGACACTCGGTGGAACAATCCTCGGGACATCAAAGATTGCAAATCCTTATCGTTACCCGGTAAGAAAAGGTAAAGACTTACATTTCAGAGATTTATCAAAAGTAGCCATAGCCAATATAAAAAACCTCGAAATCGAAGCCCTCATCTGTATTGGTGGAGATGGGACACTCGGTATCGCATATAAACTCTTTCGGGATGGAGTGCCTGTTATTGGAGTTCCGAAAACTATAGATAACGATATAAGGGGAACAGATATAACCTTTGGTTTCGACTCTGCATTATATATAGCAACAGAAGGTATCGACAGGATTCACACAACTGCCCAATCACACCACCGGGTTATGATTGTAGAGGTTATGGGTCACAGGGCAGGATGGCTGGCTCTTTATTCAGGGATTGCAGGAGGGGGAGATATCATCCTCATACCTGAAATACCATACGATATAAACATTATCGCAGAAAAGGTTATAGATAGAAATAAGAAAGGGAAAAGATTCAGCATTGTTGTCGTGGCTGAAGGGGCAATGCCTAAGGGTGGAGATGTAGTTATCCAGAGGATGGTTAAGGAAAGCTCTGATCCAATCCGTCTTGGAGGAATTGGCTTTATACTCGGTGCGGAGATTGAAAAACTGACTTCCCTTGAAACGAGAACAGTCCTGATGGGGCATCTATTAAGGGGAGGAACACCAACACCTTTTGACAGAATCCTCGCTACAAGGCTTGGCTCAAAAGCCATAGATCTTGTAATAGAAAAAAGATATGGCTTTATGGTATCGGTGAGGGGTGATTCCATTTCAGATGTTTCATTAAAAGAGGTAGCAAGGGGAACAAGGAAAGTTTCGCTAAATCATCCATTAATAAGGGTTGCACGCTCTGTTGGAACATCTTTCGGAGGTTGATTAACAGTTTGATTGAACATCCTTTTTATAAAGAAAGGCTGATTTCAAATCTCTTAAAGATAAAATGGAATGGATTAATATTGATTTTCATTTTTTTATTGATTTTTCTATCTACTTCCGATGTCAAAGCAACTCCTCAATATGCTGAACAAACAAAGCTGGACTGCCTTAGATGCCATGAAGAACCCACAGGTGGAAAACTCACAAAGGCAGGAGAGAGCTTCAGGGACGATCTTAAAACAAGAGGTCTTTATCGTCCTCTTAAAACCTATCAAAAGATTGTCCGTCTGATCATTGGTTACCTTCACCTTCTTACTGCCATTGCCTGGTTTGGAACAATCCTTTACGTCCATATCCTCCTTAAGCCAGCATATGCAGCAAAGGGTCTTCCCAAGGGGGAGCTGATCCTGGGATGGCTTGGAATTATTATTCTATCCATCACAGGAGTTCTTTTAACGATCTCAAGAATATCAACATGGTCAGCCTTCTGGACAACAAGGTTTGGGATCCTTTTAGGTATTAAAATAATTCTATTTGCAATTATGGTTACAACAGCGATTATCGTCACTTTCTATATTGGACCAAAACTTAAAAGAGAAAAGGCAGTGACTCAATATATAAAAAAGAAGAGAATGACTTTAAAAGAACTTGAAAACTTTGATGGCAGAGAAGGAAGACCTGCATATTTTGCCTACAAGGGGAAGATATATGATGTTACTGCAAGTAAATTCTGGAAGGATGGAAGTCACATGAAAAAACATCTTGCTGGTTATGACCTTACAGAGATGCTAAAAACTGCTCCTCATGGAGAAGAGAAGATATTTGAAATGCACGAAGTGGCAGAGTTACTGCCAATCGGTTCGAAGGTTGAAAAATCCTCTCATGAGAAGCTCTTCTATTTCATGGCCTATATGAATCTTGTCTTTGTATTTCTTATCACATTCATCATCGCCCTGTGGCGATGGTAATAATCTAAAATTTTGCTCATACGGTAAACTATTAAAATTACTTTGTAGGGGCATATTATGATTTACCCCTACAAAGTAATTACCTAAAGACCTATTTTCTTGAAAGAGCAGCCTTAACAAGTTGGGGAGTAAAAGGAATACGCCTTATCCTTGCACCTGTGGCACTGTAGATTGCATTGCCCACAGCAGGTGCAACAGGTGGAACACCAGGTTCTCCAATACCTCCAATCTTCTCCTTGCTTTCAACAATATGGACTTCGATATCTGGAATCTCACTCATTCTTATTACCTTATAATCATCAAAATTTGATGATTTTACTCCACCATTAGAAAAGATAACCTCTTCTTTCAAAGCTGAGCTTAAACCAATTACTATACCACCTTCTATCTGGGCCTCAATATTCTTGGGAGCAACCGCAGTTCCACAATCAACAGCACAAACAATCCTATGAACCTTTACATTACCATTCTTTTCATCTACGGAAACATCTGCAACCTGTGCCACATATGAACCGAAGCAAGAATGCTGTGAAATACCACGCCCCATACCTTTTTGAATGGGCTTGCCCCAGCCTGCCTTTTCTGCAACAACCTCCAAGACCCTTCGAGGACGGGGATTATTCTTCAAGAGTTCAAGCCGAAACTCGAGGGGGTCCCTTTTTGCCTCATATGCCAGTTCATCAACAAAAGATTCTATTACAAAGGCATTTGGGCCATTCTGAACGGATCGCCATGGTGAAACAGGAATGGGGAGATCAGAGATTAAAAACTCAACATAGAGATTTGGTATTTCATACATTATCTGGTTATTGTGTGGAGAACCCGGAAAGTCTAAAAGACCCCAGAGGCTCATAAAATCAACCCCGTTTATTATTGCTTTTGGATCAATATCCTTCAGAATAGAACCGGAAACCACCTTATGGTGCCAGCCAATAAGTTTGTCATGACTATCGAGTGCAGCCTCGATCCTGTGTGCCATTGCAGCCCGAAAGGCATCATATTTTATATCCTCCTCCCTTGTCCAAATAACCTTTACAGGTTTCCCGGTCGCCTTAGATATGATTACAGCCTCTACTACAAAATCAGGTGCTGCCCTTCTCCCAAGCCCGCATCCAAGATATGTTGTATGGATATTAACCTTATCCGGAGGTAACCCTGAAATCTGAGAGGCGACAATCTGGGCTACAGTCTGCCCCTGAGTTGGCACCCATACATCACAACGATCTTTCTGCACATGTGCGGTGCAATTCATTGGCTCCATTGTTGTATGGGCAATGAAAGGAACATAATAGAGTGCTTCAACCTTTTTTGATGCCTCACCCATGGCCTTTTTAACATCTCCCTTTTCTATTGCCTTTGAACCCTTTTTATCAAGGTCACCTATAAGGCTTTTCTCTATAAAATCATTATCAAGTTGAGGATGAGAACCTTTATCCCAGTTCACATGCAGTGCATCCCTCCCTTTTAAAGCAGACTCAAGGGATTTTCCACATACAGCAATACCATGGGGCGTGGGAACAACCTTAAATACTCCCTTTATCCCCTCAGCCGCCTTCTGATCAAACGAAATGGGCTTTGAACCGTAAGCAGGCGGCCTTGCAATTACTGCATAAAGCATGTCAGGGATAGAAATATCAAGTCCATATATAGCCTTCCCTGAAACCTTCTCAGGTATATCCACCCGTGGGATTGGTTTACCTATGTATTTAAACTCCTTTTCGCTCTTCAGTTTAACCTCCTTGGGAATCTCAAGTCCTGATGCTTTAATGCATAGCTGGCCATAAGTGAAGCTCTTTCCTGATTTTTTATGAAACACCTTTCCGGCTTCTGCCTTACACTCCTCTTCAGGGACATTCCAGCTCTGTGCCGCAGCCTTTACAAGCATGGTCCTCCCAGCAGCACCTGCCCTCCTCAATTGCTCATAAAATCCCCTCACCGCTGCACTTGCAACGGTTATCTGACCACCCATAATAGGGTTCTTATATTCTTCTCTTGCCCCGCCCTGTCTTACCTGAATCTGTTTCCAGTCCGCTTCAAGTTCATCTGCCAAAATCATTGCAAGGGAGGTATGGCTACCCTGCCCCATCTCAGATGAACCGAGAGTGATGGTCACAATGTTATCGGGTTTAATCTCGAACCATACATTTGGTTTAAAACTCTTAATTACACCTTCCTTTTGGGCGGAGGCATTTACTATTTTATAACCAAAAGGTGTTATAGATACGGCAATAGTTAAACCTGTTACGCCCAGAGAGCCTTTTAAGAAAGATCTTCGTGTCAGCATTGATGTCATATCTTTCTCACCTCCTTTCTCATAATCTCAACAGCCGTTTTAATGCCCTTTTTTATCCTCGGATAAGTCCCGCACCTGCAAATCACATCATCCATCTTGGCTATAATCTGATTTGCATCAGGAAGGGGTTTCTGTGAGAGAAATGAAGCCACCTGCATCATTATCCCTGGTTGACAGTAGCCACATTGAACCACCTGTTCCATGATCCATGCCCTCTTTACAGGATGGTTCTTTGGAAGGCCTTCTATAGTAACTATCTTCTTACCTTTTGCCTCCTTTACAGGGATCACACATGAGCGTTCTGCCTTACCGTCTATCAAAACTGTGCATGCACCACATTCACCAATACCACAGCCGTATTTTGTCCCGGTAAGTTTCAGATAATCACGTATTACCCATAGCAGAGGCACATCCTCACCCACATCAACCCTGTAATTCTTTCCATTAACATTAATAGATACCATAACTGCCTCCTTTCTTAATTAATATTTTCCAAACATTTCCCTAAATAACTGAAATTAAAAATATTTAAATCTAAATTGAGCGATTCAAGATTGTCATTGCGAAGCAATCTCTCCAAAATTGTC
>JBBITW010000222.1:3933-5088 GCA_037440525.1 Deltaproteobacteria bacterium | reverse complement strand
AGAGCCACCGGCTCATAACCGGAAGGTCCCTGGTTCGAATCCAGGTGGGCCCATATAGGGAATAAAAGGTGAGTAACATTCCTTTAGTAAGAAGAGAACGAATCTCTATGGTATTGAAGAAAAAGAGTGCACCAGAAGGTGCACTCTTTTTCTTTATAAAGACTTTGATAGAGGATATTGCCTAAATTGGAATAAATAAATTTAATAACCAGGAGGGAATTTAGTTGAAGGAACAATTAAAGTTTCTATGGGAACTTCAAAAAATTGATCTTGATATCAAAAATCTCGAGGAGGAAAGAGAGAATTTTCCAAAGGAGATTAGAAGGTTAGATGAGAAGAAGAATATTGAGAAGGAAAAGATTCAGAAGGAGAAAGAGAAGCTTGAACTGTTAGAGAAGGAACGGAGGAAGAAAGAGAAGGATCTCCTTATGGAACAGGAGAAGATCAAAAAGGCAGAAGGGAGAATGTTTGAGATTAAGACCAATAAGGAATATCAAGCTCTTCTATCTGAAATCGATATCATAAAAGCATCTGCAAGCCGAACAGAAGAGGAAATTCTTATGGTTATGGATGAGATTGACGAACTGAAAAAGGACATATTGAAGCGCGAAAAGGAGATTGCATCAAGTCTTGAAAAGATAGAGGCAGAAAAAAGTAGGCTCATGGAAAAGATGGCAAAAGGAGATATAGCTTGGAAAGAGAAAATGGAAAGAAAAAAGGCCCTTTCGAAACAAATCGAATCGAAGCTTTTCAATCTATATAATACCTTAAAGGAAAAGAGACACGGGATAGGTGTTGTGAGCGTTAAAAATGAAACATGTCAAGGTTGTTTCGTCAATGTTCCTCCACAAATGTTTATTGAGGTTCAAAAGAACAATTCCCTGATTCGCTGCCCCAATTGTAATAGGATTCTCTTCTATGACGGTAATGGAGGGAAGAAATAAAAGGGGATAGATTAGCCCCTTGAATTTCAATGGTGGAGCTGATGGGGATCGAACCCACGACCTCATGAATGCCATTCATGTGCTCTCCCAGCTGAGCTACAGCCCCACAGATATTTAATTTAACATAAAAAAATAAAAATTGTCAAAATATAAAAAGGAGGTCTCTGAAAAATTATTTAAAACAAGTCCTATCGACTGGGGAGGTGGGGTG
>JBBITW010000222.1:0-3833 GCA_037440525.1 Deltaproteobacteria bacterium | reverse complement strand
ATGGCATACACCTCATTGCGAGACAACCTCCTTGGGGAGAGGTGAGGTTTTTGTTTTTGAAAGGGGTATAAAGTGGGTCACTAAATGGATTAATTTTCCTTCATTATTAATTGGAAAAGTTCTTTCTGTTTGATTGCCATATTACGTGCTTCCTTTTTTGTTCCCTCATGGTCGTATCCGAGAAGGTGCAAAATCCCATGTATCATCAGAAGGGTTATCATCTCCATGTGGTTCAGCCCAAATCTTTTTGATTCCCGAGAGGCAGTCTCAACAGAGATTACAATGTCACCGAGGATATGCGGGTGAAGGTTAGGGAATTCTCCCTTTCTCATTGGAAAGGCGAGGACATTAGTTGGTTTATTACGATGGAGGAAATTCTTATTCAATTCTTGAATCTGGGTGTCGTTGACCAATAAGAGACTCAGCTCTCCATCACGCAGTCCCAATCTGGCCAATATCTTTTGAGCCACCCTTCTTATCTTTCTTAATTCTAATGGAATAGGTTTTTGAAGATTTCGAATCCAGATCTTCATCGTTCCTCTTTTTGGTCATTCCTGTATCAGGTAAAGTGGGATAATCAATCCTCTGGTGAAATATGGCAGTCAGAATACGGCTGAAGCTTTCCTCGATCTTTTGAAGATCCTTCAGGGTTAATTCGCATTCTTCAAGTTGTCCATCCAAGAAGATATTATTGGTGATTCTCTGGACAAGTCCTTTAATTCGAGAGGGGGTTGGATCAGAGAGTGTTCGAGATGCAGCCTCAACCGCATCTGCAAGCATAACTATTCCTGCTTCCTTTGTCTGTGGTTTTGGTCCAGGATAACGGAAATCCTTCTCGTCGAGATTATCCATTTCTGGATTTCCTTTTTCCTTTGCCTTCTGATAAAAATAGGAGATGAGGCTTGTTCCGTGATGTTGCTGAATGATATTGGTAATCTTTTCTCCCAGGTGGTTTTCCCGAGCCAGTTCGACCCCATCTTTCACATGGGAGATCAGGATAAGGCTCGACATGTTTGGTGAGAGGTGGTCGTGTCTATTTTCCATTCCTCCTGAGTTCTCAATGAAATAAAGAGGTTTTTTTA
Organism: Deltaproteobacteria bacterium; assembly: GCA_037440525.1. Lineage (GTDB taxonomy): Bacteria > Desulfobacterota > BSN033 > BSN033 > UBA1163 > JBBITW01. The sequence continues at coordinate 2,751 of JBBITW010000222.1, read as the reverse complement.
ATTTTCCTACATCATGATAATAGGCGCTTACCCTCGCAAGCAATGGATTTGCTGCAATTGATTTAGCAGCCGCCTCTACCAGGCTTCCTACGATAATACTGTGATGGTAGGTTCCTGGGGCCTGGAGAATAAGGTCTTTTAAAATAGGATTATCCATATTGGCCAATTCGAGTAGTTTGATATCGGTTGTATATCCAAAGAGACTTTCAGCGAGAGGTGTAATACCCAAGACCAGGAGCGAGGAAAATGGCCCTGCTAAAAGTCCCATTACCAAATCTGATAAAAGTGTTTTGCCAAAAGGGACATCTGAAAAAAGGTGATGGGCAAAGAGCATTAATACATTGATTGCTCCAACAGTTATCCCAGCCTTTATTAAGATGGATCGCTGTTCACATCTTGCCACTTTGTGGGCTCCTACAAGACTACTCACAAATGTGAATATAAAATAGAAGAGCTGGTTTCCCATCATTTGGGCCGAAAAATAACTTGTCAGGATTGTAAAGATAATGGCAGCCTCTGAATGGATGGCAATCCGAACAAGCATTGCACCTGAGGCAATGGGAAATAGATATGAATAGGATGAAGATGGGATTGAAAGGAACTCACCTCCAAGGATATCAGAGATGATCTGAAAGATTTTTAAAAAGGCTATAATTCCAACAAGAGTACTGCAGAAGAAGAGAAGATCTTTATTGGAAAGTGAGATCTTTCTGATATTCTTTGTTGAAAACTCATAAAGACTTGCCAGGATAAGAAATGTTAAAAGACTTATGCCTATCAAAATGGCCAAGAGATGACTTTTCTCCTGAGCCTTCTTTAATGCATTGATTTTATATATATGTTCTTCCTGTATACGGTCTCCCGGTCTTAGGATGACCTCTCCTCTTCTGATCTGGAAATAGACAGGATTGACCTTCTCTCGGGCCTTTAACTTTCTTTCCTCAGTCTCATCCTTATTAAATGTAAGATTTGGCCTAATCAATGGTTCAGAGATTTTTAGAATAAGGGAGGAGAGATCTTTCCCGAGATTAGGGACGAGAAGGTCAACCTGCATTTTGAGTTTGCTTCTCGCTTCTTTAATATCAAAGAATGTAAAAGGAGGAATATCCTTTCGTTCCATACGGGTCTGGATATTTCTTATCACTACTCCTCTGGTAGAATCTGGGTCAAGAAGGTCTTTATCATTGACGATGCCTTTCCTTAAAATTGGTGATATCAGGTTTAAGACCGATTCCCCTATGGATGGATTAAAACGATTTTTTTCAAGGATCTGCCATTCTTTATTTGTGAGTGAAGGGAAAAATGAGTCCCATTCCTTCCTCATAAGATCATTTTTATCAACTCCCTTTTTCATATCTTCAAATGAAGAAGAAAGTGCTCGAAAAAGGGATCTAATCCGCTTTTCTGTTTCTATAACAGAAGCCAAATCATAATCATAGATTGAGGGGATTAAACGTTCAGCCTCAAGGCGTTTTTCTTCGGTGGATTTTTCATCTAAAACAAGAAGATCGCGATTTGATTTAATCTCCTTATAAGCAATTTCTCCTTTTATGTAGTCTTTTATGTTGGGTCGAAGGGAAGGCGAGAGTAGGAAGGTAAGAATTAGTGCAGTTCCTATACCAATAAACCATTTTTGATATGAAGGTGTTTTAATCCTTTCTAACCATAAATGCCTTTTTCTACCGTTTGAATTTTTAAAAAGAAAATCGTAATGGATCAATTTTTTAATGGATAATATCATAATGATTCTTTAGCAGGATATCCTTTCTGACGCTGGCGTCTCTCTTCTGCCCTTTCGTATGCTTTGATGATATCCTGAACGAGGGGATGCCTTACAACATCCTTTTCAGAGAAGTATACAAAGGCAATTCCTTCTATCCCCTTCAGGATATCCTGAATCTCGATTAAGCCTGATAATTTGTTCTCCGGGAGGTCAACCTGTGTTATATCACCTGTAATAACAGCCTTTGAACTAAAACCCAACCGGGTTAGGAACATCTTCATCTGTTCTGGCCCTGTGTTTTGAGCCTCGTCGAGGATGACAAAAGAGTCGTTCAGGGTTCTTCCCCTCATAAACGCCAGGGGGGCTACCTCTATTACCCCTTTTTCTACAAGCTTTGAGGCCCGCTCGAAATCCATCATATCATGAAGGGCATCGTAAAGAGGCCTAAGATAAGGATTCACCTTCTCATACATATTACCGGGAAGGAATCCCAATTTTTCTCCTGCCTCAACAGCAGGCCTTGTAAGGACAATCCTCTCAACCTCCTGTTTCATAAGAGAGGCAATAGCCATAGCCATTGCCAGGTATGTCTTTCCCGTTCCAGCAGGTCCGATTCCAATTACAAGATCATATTTTCTGATCGCATCGATGTAACGTTTCTGGACAATACTCTTTGGAGTAATCACCCTCTTCCTTGAGGAAATATATACAGTATCGAGAAATATCTCTTCGAGATTGACTGTTCTATCATCGGAGATCATTCGAATTGCATAATCAATATCTGTGGAATAGAGGGGATAGCCTTTTTTGAGGAGACCATAGAGTTCATTTAATATCTGCTTGGAGAGTTGAACTTCATATTCATCTCCCTGAACCGTAAGGGTATTGCCTCTTGCATTGATCTTTACCCCGATGGTTCGGGCAATACGCCTTAAATTTTCACTGTGTGCACCAAAAAGTGTATTAGCAAGTTGAAGGTCGTCGAAAACGACCTTCTCAACCATCTCTTCTTGTTGTTCTTTCAAATA
>JBBITW010000221.1:0-5143 GCA_037440525.1 Deltaproteobacteria bacterium | reverse complement strand
TAAACACTTGAATCCTAAAATCCTTTTTGCCAGAGGCGTATCCGATTCTATCGAAATATCCTTTTTAACAACTATATTGGAGAAGAACTAAAAATTTAGATCGTCCGCTTGATAAGATTTTCGAGGATATTCCTGCCAGATCTTTTAACTTAGCCCTATTTAAGTAACGGGTTACTTTTGATCCTCACAGCCGTCTTTATTCCTTTTCCTTAAGAAAGTCGGGCTGGGGTATTTTATTTCCTTTCAGACTCTCTATTTCTTTTTCAAGTCTTTCAATCATCCTCTCTTTTTGGCGGATAGTTTTTCCAAGCTTGAGACGTTTAAAAAAATCACCAATCCCTCCAATGAAAATACCCAATAGAATAGAACAAAGGATGATAAGAAAAATAGGTATTTTAGGTAATTCCCAATACTGATTACCTATGGGATAAAGACCAAATTTCAAAATGACCTCATCCTTATTCTGGATAGAGAAAAGGATGACAAAAATAAAGAGCACCATTACTAAAATGGTTTTGAAAAATTTCACTTCTCATCTCCCCTTTTTGCCTTTTTTCTTTGGGAAATCTAAAAAGGCCTTGTGAAGATTTTTATAGGTATTCTGTAAATATTCAGGAACTACTTTTGTCTCTCCTAAGACAGGCATAAAATTGGTGTCTCCGACCCAACGTGGAACTATATGGAAGTGAATATGAGCCTCTCCAGCTCCCCCCACCTTTCCAATATTCATACCTATATTAAATCCATGAGGATGAAGGCATTTTCTTAAAACCAATGTTGATAATTTCAATAGATAAGCAATCTCTCTCCACTCCTTATCTTCAAGTTTTTCAATATCTATGCAGTGGCGTTTTGGAACAACCATCAAATGGCCATTATTATATGGAAACTTATTAAGCATCACGAAGGCATATCTGCTTTTAAATAGGATGAGATTCTCTTCATCCTTATCCTGGAGTAGTTTTTGGCAGAAGATACATCCTCTTTCTTTTCCCTTAAGTATGTAGTCCATTCTCCAAGGAGCCCAAAGTTGTCTCATTGAATCTCCCTTTCCTCGGTCTTTGTTGAATTTTTCCCGATGATTTGACAGTATAAAAAATAAATATAAAAGGTGATATGAAAATTGATAATGATGGTATGGTGTCCATAAAAAAATAGCTTAAGACCCCTATTCCACACTATAGTAGAGATAATTCTTCCAAGGCTCAGGTGGTTCATCAATCCCAAGACTATTTATCAAAAGAGGTATCCATATCGGGGCCTTTGGTTTTTTAATCAACGTCATACCTGCTTCCTCAGGCGTCCTCCCTCCCTTTTTTAGATTACACTTGGCACAGCAAGTTACAACATTAGTCCATTCGGTCTGCCCACCTTTAGAGCGTGGTATTACATGATCATAGGTTAGATCCTGAGGATCGAATGGAGTCCCACAGTATTGGCATCTTCCTCTATCACGAACATAGAGGTTCTGTCTGGAAAACTTAACAATGGGTGTATTTCTCCTGATAAATCGTTTTAGACGAATCACTGCAGGCAGCCTTAAGGCGAGGCAAACTCCCCGTATAATCCTCTCATATTCTTCGATGACTTCTACTTTCCCGAGAACGACCATAGTTATGGCCTTCTTCCAGGATACAACCTTTAGTGGTTCAAATGTTGAGTTAAGAAGTAATGTCCATTCCATAGGAAAAAATTAAATTTCCATTTGAATTCTATTTGATATATATCGATTTTTTAGAAAGATGTCAAGCCTTTTTGAAGAGACCGCTGAAAAAGTCCTGAAATGACTGGGGAGGTAGGGTTCCAAACCCTTCAAATGCTTTTCCACCCCACCTCCCCAGTCTATATAATACTCATTTTAAATACCTTTTCAGAGGTCTCCTGAAAAAAATTTGACAAATGATAGTAATTCTGATAAGTTATAATTAAATAAATTATGAAGAGGAGGAAGTTTCTTTATGAAGAATGTAAAAAAATTCTTATCCTTATTTTTAATCACATCTCTATTAATTGGTTTTTCATACTCCCTGGGATTTACCGAAGTAGAATGGACTGAGGATGACCCAATAACTGATGAATGGAAGGTGATAGATCTTATTATAGCCAGGCCGATAGGAGTTGTTGCAGGGATATTTGGAACAGGTGTCTTTATAATTTCATTACCTTTTACAATTCCTACAAAGAGTGTAGATAAGGCGGCAGATTTCCTGATCAAAAGGCCTTTTAAATTCTCCTTTGTCCGAGAATTTCCGGATGAAGAGATGTAGAAAATTTAAAGGCGGTAATATCCTACCAGATCTCTTTGGGTTTGATTTCTTCTTTTAGCTTGCGGTGGCAGAAGGGACAAGGCTTGCCTTCATGAATGAGTATCTCTTTCATCATTTCTATCAACTCATTGTCTTCTAATATCTGTTTTACAATGTGAGGATGAGGTTTTCTATCATATTTTCTATAAGGGAAACTACTTTTACCTGGCATCTTTTCAGCTCCTATATTCCATTTTAAATCTATTTTTTCATTTTTACAATAAGAGAAAAGAAAATTTTTTCAAGGTTCCTCTATCTTAAATTGGCCACTCAAGAGTTGCTTAAGTTTTTGTAAATCATCTTCCATGATATGAATAAATTTTAATCCATATTGATATCCTTCCCAATCCTCTTCCCAGTGGAGATCTTTCCATATAATTTCAGCCAATACCTCAAAGTTACTCAATTCATATCCCTTTGGAAAAATAACGGCTACATTTAGCTTTGTCCCAATAGGCATATTCTTGACAGAATTAATGAGAAGCCCCAATTCACTCGCGTTTACTACAATTCCTCCATGGGCATAGGGAGCATTCGTTACCCTGTACTCGAGGGGCAATTCTATAAAAATTCTGGTAGCCCTTCTTCGCTCTTTCTCTTCTTTTGAGATTTCCATCCATATCCTCCACTTACCTTTTTTAAATCAGACCCTCATACCTTTTTCTGAAGGGTTGAATTGAATATAAAGTCTGGGGCAGAAGGGTTCAAACAGGCATCTTTCACACCGTGGCTTAACAGGAAAACAACTTCCGCCTTCATCTTCCAGTCCAATCCTATTCATAGGTTCTTCAATCATCATGGGATTGTTGGGAAAAGCCATTTTTGCAAAGGACTGAATCTTTTTATCTCCCATTGAATCTCTTCCATTATAATGATCAAAAAGGGGATTTATAATACCCAGTCTCGAAGCTACCCGATAAAGACTATCTTCCACATGAACAGGATATTTGGAAAAATCAATCTCAATGACATTTGGCATTAAATTAGAAATAGACATGAGAGTCCATCGGCTATTCTTATCACTCATGTGGGGGATGATTCTGATAATACTTTCCAATTCTATAGCCTCCCACTTTTTTCTTTTCAAGATTTCATTTGCCACCTCCTTTATCTTGGGGATGGCCTTAAAAAAAAGTTCCTTCCATGTCTCAGGGGTAAAAAACATCGTTCCATCAAGTAGGGGAATTTCCTCAAAAGTCAGATTAGGTTTAATTATCAATGTGAAAACCTTTTGAGTATTCTCCAATGCCTTCTCTGGCCGATCCGATTGATTGAAACGTCCGTGAATGAGGATGGTCAAAAGGGAGTGATATGAATTTTCAAACCCCCTTTCCTTTTTTATGTTTTCAAACCACATGATAAATTTATCCTTTGATCTTTGATAATAATCCTCTACAGATTTTCTGAATTCTTTAATCCAAAAAAAGGACGGGGACTCTTCTTCAGGTATTTCTTTTATTATTTTGATCTCCTTCTTCTGCTTCGTTTCTTCCTGAAAATTAGGAATGGATGGCTCTTGGAGGATTTCATGTTCTATGGTAAGTTCTATATTTTCATCTTCAAATCCTTCAGAATAAATCTCTCCTTGTAGATTCTCTACCCCCTCTACCTCGAATTTCTGCTCTCCGTTTATGGCAACTTCTCTCCAATCCCTTCTCTGGTCTTTTGTTGATATTGGACTACCTGATGAATTTTTAAAGGCTAAAGAGACCTTGGAAATTGGGATTTCCTTTTCAAAAATAATCTTAAATGGAGACGCTTCACCTCGAGGCAGAGGATTGATCGGGATTGGGACTTCTTCAAATGTTATTAATTCCTGAAAATCATCAAAAAGTTGAACTAATATCCAGATATCATTTAATTCCTCACTTGATATATTTTTTATCCTTCCTATAAGGTTCCATATTCCTGATGGTGTCTTCCTTAAATGAGCTGACTCTAAGGCTACTTGTGGTGAAGACAACATTTCGAATTCAAGGTATATAGGAAAATCCCTTCTTCTCTCCTGAATCGAAACCTTTCCTCCAAAAGATATAAGCCTTTTTGCTAAAACTTCTGCCTTCCTAAAAGAGAGACCTTTTTTGAATATGACAGGACAACGATCAACTATTTTCCTGATCTGGGCCTGCGAAATTCCATAATGCCGGGAGAATTTAATACAAAAAGCCTCTTTATCTCTCTCAGTATTATCTCCTATACCGATTAGGATGACTCTAAAATTTTCTGTCCTTTGATTCATTCGATCCATTTTTTTTATTTCTGTTTGATAGCCTAATTTAAATCAGGTTCTCCATCCCAATTCCTCCAGTGAGGAAGGTGATCATCATTGGGAAAGATTACCCCCTGAAATTTTAGATATTCCTTAATATTCATTTATAACACTATTTTTAATAAATTTTTAAAAAAGTTCAAGAGTTTTATTTAAATCCCTAATATAATTTTGTTTTATCATCTCCAAAAAAGTCGCTAAGATGATAGGGATTCAAGTATTCAGGTAAAAAAGCTCTGAAAAAGTCCTGAAATTCCCCCTCATCTTATTCTTCTTTCCAGGTGGATCCATTTTGAGACCTCTAAAAAAGTATTCTTATAGACTGGGGAGGTGGGGTAGAAAATATTCAGGTTAAGGCAAAGGTTAAGAAGCCGGTTTAGGCAAAGTGAATAGGTGAAGGAAATTTTTTCTACAGAGGCGGATCCACCTGTGGCAGGAAGACCAATTGCCTGACCTATAAACAAAACTGGCTTCTTAGCCTTAACCTTCAAACCACCACTCTTATTTTTTATTTTGTAAGCAATTTAACTTCTTAATGTCCGCATTCGAAGGGTTTGGAACCCTACCT
>JBBITW010000220.1:0-5233 GCA_037440525.1 Deltaproteobacteria bacterium | reverse complement strand
TCAGGGTATTAATCAATAGTGCCATATTATTATCGGTATCCGCTCGAAGGCTTTTTCACCCCACCTCCCAAGTCTATAAGAATAGTTTTTATTAATTTTTCAGAGGTCTCATTGTATACCCTTGACTTACAGTCCCTACTTCTGGACATGAAAAAAATCTTGTTGTTATATTTAAATCGAAAAATTTTAATGTCCAATGCATGGAGTTGATAATATCCTATGATTCTTCTTCGCTTTTTGTCAGATCCTCAAATCTTATATCCAGACCAAGTATACCTCTGATTTCTCCTGTCTCGTTTCGAATAGGCCCTGCAACAGTAATACATAGGGCACCTGTGATCTTTGATGAATAAAGGTCTGTTACATGAATCTTGCCATCCCTCAAGGGTTCTATGAACCATGGGCGATTCGAGTAGTTCTCACCAACCCCAACATTTTGGTATTTTGATTGATCTACAGCCTGACAGATATTTCTCGTTATCTTCGTCCCTTGTATATCTACAACATATGCAAATTGGATGTAGGGAAACTCATCCACCAGTGACTGAAGGATTGGCTCCATCTGAGCTGAATCCATTGATTTCATTTTTGGCTCTTCAATGATTCTTTCAATAATATGGGCAGCCATCTCATGAGCCCTGGCCTTGAGCATATCAAACTCTGAGACAAATATCTCGGGAAGATATTTTCTTGTCACCTTCTCCATCTCCTGATCAGAAATGGAAGTAGTCCTACCCTCTTCATATTGTTTCATTACCCAGCGATTAATCTTTGCAACCCCTGGATGGGTCTTCTCAACCCTATCCTTTCCGGTCAGTGCAAAGTGTGAGTTTATCCACTGGGCAATTCCAGCCAGTCCTGATTTATCATTTACAGATATAGAGATTGGTCGATTAAGAATCTTTGCGGTGTTGAAGATGTTATATATCTCCTCATTCTTCAGGATTCCATCGGCATGAATGCCTGCGCTTGTTGCATTGAAGTTTGCTCCCACAAAGGGCATATTGGGAGGAATATGGACTCCTATAACACGTTCAAAATAATTTCTTATCTCTGTTATCATCGTTGTATCAATCCCGTTGCTATGGCCCATGAGGCTTATATATTCAATTATCAAACCTTCAACAGGGGCATTGCCTGTCCTCTCACCAAAGCCCAGGAGTGTTCCATTAGCAGCCGAACACCCATAAAGCCATGCTGTGGTTGCATTTATCAATCCTTTATAAAAATCATTATGCCCATGCCATTCAAGATATTCTGAAGGAACCCCTGCATCATCTATCATTGCCCTTATTATCTTTGGAACACACCTCGGAAGTGAAGCCCCTGGGTAGGTAACTCCAAAACCCAGTGTGTCGCAGAGTCTTATCTTTACAGGTAGCTTGGCCTCTTCAGAAAGTCTCATGAGATCCTGTGCAAAGGGGACACAAAAACCATATATATCTGCACGGGTAATATCCTCAAAGTGGCATCTCGGGATGATGCCAAGATCCAGGGCTGATGAGACGATAGAGAGGTATTCACGAAGGGCAACCCTACGATTCTTTTTCAATTTTAAAAAGATATGATAATCCGAGACAGATGTGAGAATTCCTGTCTCCCTGAGCCCCATCTCCTTTACAAGTTTAAAATCCTCTTTATTTGCCCTTATCCATCCTGTTATTTCAGGATAACGATAATTTCTCTCCCTGCATTTCTCAATAGCCTCTTTATCCTTCTCACTGTAAAGAAAGAACTCACATTGACGGACCACTCCATTTACGCCCCCCAACCTGTGAAGCATATCATAGAGGGTTACAATCTGCTCAACTGTATATGGGGGTCTTGCCTGCTGGCCATCCCGAAAAGTGGTATCTGTGATAAATATCTCCTCAGGTGGATCGATGAAGACAAACTTATTATCAAATTCCACCCGACAGACCTCTTCATATGGGAAGATGTTTCGGTAAAGATTTGGTTCCTGTATATCCAGAAGTGGAAATGGGCCTGAAGAAAGTCTGCTTTGAAATGTCTTTTTCTTCCTTGTAATCGTCATGCCTTGTCCCCTCTATTGGATTAAATCTTTAATTTTATCCACAATTCCTCCAACTGCTTTGAATCCACCCTTGATGGTGCATCCGTCATTAAACACGTCCCCTTCTGTGTCTTTGGAAAGGCAATCACATCTCTTATAGAATCCGAATGACTCATGATCATTATGAGGCGATCAAAACCAAAGGCTATTCCTCCATGAGGTGGTGTCCCGTATTCGAGTGCCTCTAATAAAAACCCAAACCTCTCTCTTGCCTCCTCCTCTGACATCCCTAATTTTTCGAACAAAAGGGATTGAACATCTCTCAGGTGATTTCTGATGCTGCCGCCTCCAATCTCAGATCCATTAAGGACCAAATCATAGGCCTTGGCCTTTACATCCTCGGGATGTTCCCTAAGCTTCGGAATATCCTCATCCTTTGGGGCAGTAAAGGGATGATGAACTGCAACAAAACGCCCCTCCTTCTCATCAAATTCGAGGAGTGGAAAATCCAGTATCCAGACGAAACGATACTCCCCATCAGTTATTAGTCCTAATTTCTCACCGAGGTGCAATCGGAGATTGGCCAGGGATTGATTGACAACCTTTGGGGGACCTCCAACGAAAAGCAGGAGGTCATTCTCTGAGGCCTTTAACAACTCTTCAATCCCCCTTCTGTGAACTTCTACCAGACTCTTCTGAAGGATAGATTGCCATCCGTCTAAAGTAACCTTTGCAGATATCAATCCCTTAGCACCAAAGTTCTTAACGAAATCGGTAAAATCATCGATCTCCTTTCGGCTAAAAGAACCACCTCCCTTTACATTTATTGCCTTTATAATCCCACCTTCATCTAAGGTCTCTCGAAATATTTGAAAAGATGAATCTCTAAAGAAATTTGAAACGTCCCTTAACTCCATTCCAAATCTGATATCAGGCTTATCAATCCCGTAACGATTGACTGCCTCTTGATAACTCAGCACAGGAAATGGGGTCTCGAGTTCTATATCTAAAACCCTTTTAAAGATATGAACCATGAGACCTTCCATTGTCTTTTTGACATCATCAATTGTTACAAATGACATCTCAACATCTATCTGGGTAAATTCAGGCTGACGATCAGAGCGTAGATCCTCATCACGAAAACATCGAACGATCTGAAAATACTTATCATAACCCGATATCATAAGAATCTGTTTAAAGAGTTGAGGAGACTGGGGCAGGGCATAGAAATGGCCCGGATTAAGTCTGCTCGGGACTAAAAAATCCCTTGCCCCCTCAGGGGTGCTCTTTGTAAGCATTGGGGTCTCAATCTCCAAAAATCCGAGCCTATCAAAGTAATTTCTAACCTCCTTTGCTACTTTATGTCGAAGGATTAGATTTTTCTGAAGTTTGGGCCTCCTGAGATCCAGGTACCTGTATTTTAATCGCGTATTTTCCGCTACATCCTCCTCATCTTCGATAAGGAAAGGTGGAGTCTTTGAGACATTAAGGATTTTCAAATCCTTTGCAACTACCTCAATCTCGCCTGTCTTGAGTTTCGGATTCTCTGTACCATGTGGTCTCAGAACAATATTCCCTCTCACCCCTATAACAAACTCACTTCGTATGGATTGAGCCTTCTCGTGGGCCTCTGGATTAATCTCAGGATTGAAGACCACCTGGACAATACCTTCCCGATCCCTGAGTTCAACAAATATAAGTCCTCCAAGGTCTCTCCTCTTCTGGACCCATCCGAGAAGGACTACCTCACGCCCCTCATCCTCTCTTCTGAGCTCTCCGCAGTAATCTGTCCTTTTTAAATTACCCAGTAGATCAATCATGATTGAGAAACCTTTTATTAAAAAATATTATATCAAATATTAACTGAATCTTTAAGGGTAATCAAGAACTATAATTAACACACTTAAACGGGTCTAAGTTAAAAGATCTGGCAGGAATATCCTCGAAAATCTTATCAAGCGGACGATTTAAATTTTTTTGTTAAGGGTAACCAAGTGAGTGATATAGCTGGCCTTTATTTCTTTAGTTCATCTTTTCTTAATTTAAGGGGCATGATAAGGTTACCGCTATAAGATTTTCTCAGACATCCCTGCCAGATCACTAAATTCCCCGCTTCAGTGATGCATTACAATCAACAAGCTTGAGACATCTGAAAAAGTCCTGAAATGACCAGGGAGGTAGGGTTCCAAACCCTTCGAATGCGGACATTAAGAAGTTAAATTGCTTACAATCGCTTCAAAGAAAATCATGCATTTTCAGGGTATTAATCAATGGTGCCATATTATTATCGGTATCCGCTCGAAGGCTTTTCCACCCCACCTCCCCAGTCTATAAGATTCGATTTAAATACTTTTTCAGAAATCTCTTTTATAGGCCTCTGAAAAAGTACTGAAATTCCCTTCTCACCAGGGAGACTGTGCCGTAATGTTATTCTGAGGCTTTTGCCGAAGAATCTATGTTTTATAAGGGTTTGAATTCTATAGATTCCTCGCTTCGCTCGGAATGACACCACTCTGTGTCATTTCGAGGCGTTAGCCGAGAAATCTTTCCTAAGGTTCCTCGCTTCGCTCGGAATGACAGAAAAAGGAGACTCGGAATGACAAACATGGCATACACCTTTTTGCCCCACAGCCCCATTGGGTAGGGGGTTAAATAACTCTCTCCCTATGAATTGTGGGGATATTATAAAGAATTAATTATCCTCATTAATACTTTTAATCTATCCTATCAACAGCGAAAAGTCAAAATCGAAATTTGTTGTTGCCTAAATTGAGCGATTTTTTTACTCTAAACTTTCCGCCAAAGGCGAATCCGCTTTGAGCAAATATTTATCAGTCATTGCGAGCATTCAGAGGGGGCGTGGCAATCCGACGAAGTCGTTGTAAGAACCCCGCACTTGATGCGGGGGACGTGGCAATCTAATAGATTCCTCACTTCGCTCGGAATGACACCACTCTGTTGTCATTTCGAGGCGTTAGCCGAGAAATCTTTCCTAAGATTCCTCGCTTCGCTCGGAATGACAGAAAAAGGAGACTCGGAATGACAAACATGGCGCACACCTCATTGCGACACAGTCCCCAAACATGGAGAGAGTTACTTCACAACTTGCCTCTCCCCTTGGGGGCTGTGTCATAATTCGACATAAGAAATGAAACCAAATGCGACAAGGGACAAGCCCTTGCCCTACGTTTGTGATTCATTTAATTTCTCGTAGGCTTG
>JBBITW010000219.1:0-5239 GCA_037440525.1 Deltaproteobacteria bacterium | reverse complement strand
CATTGGGGAGAGGGGAGGTTGGTACTACTCGCAACCGAGGTGAGGGTATAATTGTAGAGATTTAATTGCTCTGAGTAATAATGATGGAATTAAGGTTGATTTTAGTGGAATATCGGAATAATCAGGTGTGATTTCCAATGAATCCATCCATTTCCTTTAGCGAGTCTTTTGTCCTTCTTTAAAGGACATTTTATTGAAATTTATTGGGGACATCATAAATATTTATAAACCGAGAAAGGCCTTTTTTACAATCTCGGATTCGAGAAGTTCCTTCCCATATCCTTTGTGGATCGTCCTTCCAGTTTGAATAATATAGCCACGGTGGGCTATTTCAAGTGCTTCCCTGACATTTTGCTCTACAAGAAGGATTGTGTAGCCCTCTTTATTTAAAAGGAGAATCGTTTTAAAGAGTTCACTGACCAATTTTGGCATTAGTCCGAGAGAAGGTTCATCAAACATTAAGAGTTTAGGGCGGATCATAAGTCCCCGACCTATCGCCAGCATCTGTTGTTCTCCACCACTGAGAGTATCTCCTCTCTGCTTGCGCCTCTCCTTCAAGACAGGGAAAAGTTGATATACATAATCAAGACGTTCTTTAACCTCTCTTTCTGAATTAGAGGTGAAGGCACCCAAGAGTAGATTTTCTTCTACAGTTAGAGGTCCAAAGATATGTCTTGCCTCCGGGATATATACAATCCCCATGCGAACTATTTCGGGTGTTGGTAAACCTGTAATATCCCTTTCATCAAATTCGATCTTTCCTGAAACCGGTTTTACTGTTCCAATGATTGCTTTTAAGGATGAAGTTTTACCTGCCCCATTGGATCCTACAATAGCCACAATCTCACCATTTTCTATTTCAAGACTAACTTCATGGAGTGCAGGGACCCCTTCGTAGAGAACCTTAATTCTATCAACCTTTAACATATCTTTCCCCTAAGTAGGCTTCGATAACATTTGGCTCTTTGGCAACTTCTTCTGGTGTACCTTCAGCAATCTTTCGACCTGCTGCCATTACTATTACCAAATCTGATATTGTCATAATAAACTCCATAACATGCTCAGTTAAGAAGAGTGTTAGCCCTCTTTGTTCTTTTATTCTCTTTAATGTTTGAAGTATCTCTTTTGTCTCCATGGGATTCAAACCCGAAGCGATCTCATCGAGCATCAAAAGTCGAGGTTTTGTTGCCAGGGATCGAGCAAGTTCAACCCTTTTCTGAAGAGCAATTGAAAGCTCTTTGGGAAGAGCCTGGGCCTTTTCACTTAACCCAAGTATTTCCATAATTTCTTGGGCCTCCTTTTTAGCTACATCTCGATTATTAGTTCGGCAGAAGGCTCCAACCATTATATTCTCTTCAACAGTCATATTGGGTAGTGTCTTCATTCCCTGAAAAGTCCTTGCAATTCCAATTCGAGCCATCTGGTATGAAGGCCAACCTGTAATGTTAACACCTTCGAATAGAATACTTCCACTTGTTGGTTTATAATAGCCCGAAATGCAGTTAAAAAGTGTTGTTTTACCTGCTCCATTTGGTCCAATAAGGCCCATGATCATTCCATTGGCAACCTTAAGAGAAATATCGGAATTGGCAACAATTCCTCCAAATTCTTTGACGAGATTTATCACTTCAAGCAGCATGAATTTAGTCCAACCTCTTTTTTCTCATCCTCTCGATGATTCCCCAGATTCCTTTTGGTTCTCGAGCAGCAATGAGCATCATTATAATGGCATAGATCATAAAGTCCACACCAAGGCGTTTCCTTGCTCCTAACCAGGCTCCTAAATACATATCCAGAGGAATTAGAAAGGCAGCTCCAATGATAGGTCCCCAGATAGATCCTCCACCTCCGACCATCACGGTCATAGCAATAAGAATAGATAGATCAAGGGGCATGACAAAGTCAGGATCAATGTATAAATAATATGCGGTCATGAAACTTCCACCGACTGCTCCAAGACCACCTGTTATTGTATAAGAGATCACCTTTGTTCGAAAGACATTTATTCCCAGGCTCGATGCAACATCTTCATTGTCTCGGACAGCTTGAAGCTCATAGCCAAGCTTGGACTTACGAAACCAGTTCATAAAGAGAAGCTGGGTGATGAATAGAAAAAAGATGAAATAATGGTAATATACTGGAGAACCAAACTGCATATAGGAAAAATCAGGGTGAGTTTTAATAGGTATCTCTACACCTCTTGCCCCTCCTGTCCAGTCCCAGAAGACAAATAATTCTTTCCAGACAAGGGCCACACAGAGCGTTGCAATAGCAAAATAATGTCCCTTGAGACGGAACATGGGGTATGCAACACCAAAAGATTCAGCAGCTGCGATAATCATTCCAATGGGAACTGTGATCCAGAAAGGTACTCCCCACCAGAGCATCATCAACCCTGTAGTATAAGCACCGAAACCCACATTTTTGGCCTGTCCGAGATCAACCTGTCCTCCATAGCCACCAATGAGATTCCAGCCAACTCCAAAAAGTGCAAAAAGGAGAAATTTTATCATTACAGCTCTTCCATATGCAGATTTAATAATCCAGGGGAATATGAGAATGATAATAATAAAGATTAGAAAGCCGATTCTTTCAAAACGGGGCCTATCTTCAAAGGAGAATATGTCTTTTAAAAGACTTCTCATTGTTACCATCCAAAGAGCCCTCGAGGTCTTAATACAACTACTAAAAAATAGACAATATAAATGAATGTAAATTTAAGTTCGCTTAAAAAATGGCCGCTAATAACCATAATCAGACCAATGATGATGCCCGAAATAAAAGCCCCTGTGATACTTCCAAATCCTCCCAGGGCAACAATAGCGAAAGCAATCAGGGTAAAGAGCATTCCAACTGTTGGCGTGATATAATAAAAATGGGCCAATAGTGAACCAGCTAAGGCTACTGTAGCACCTCCTATTCCCCAGGCCAGTGCATTCATCTTCTTCGTGTCAATACCCATATATTGCGAAGCCTCTGAATCGATGGAGGTGGCTCTTAAGGCCATTCCCAATTTTGTTCTATAGATCATCCAGTAGACAATAAGAAAAGAAAGCATGCATAGTCCTGCTGAAACGATTTTGCTTAGATCCAAGCTAATCCATCCAAATGAAATACTTTTTCCTACAAGCAACCCCTGTTTGATAGAGCGAACATCGGGCGTAAATATATACATGGCGAGATAGCGAAGGAAAAGCATCAGGCCAAAAGTTCCAAAAAGTTGAGCAACCATTGGTCCGCGAAGGATTTGATGGATCAAAATGTGGTAACTTAATATTCCCAGTAAATATCCAGCCAATGCAGCAAGGGGTAAAGAGATAATGGGATCAAGATTGAGATACGTAGATATTAGATAGGCAATATACATTCCTACCATCAAAAACTCACCATGGGCAAAATTTACGATATTCATCACTCCAAAGATTAGAGAAAGCCCTAAAGCAATGAGGGCAAAAACCAACCCCATTAATATTCCATAGATGACCAGTTGAGCAGTTAATTCCATTATGATTTAATCTTTGGAATAAAAACTTATTCCAATAATGTGTAAGAGATTTAAATCAATAGGGAACGGTTTGAAACCGTTCCCTATTATAATTTTTGACATACCATTTAGGCTTGTGTTACACAAGATTTATTTCCATCCAGGAAACGGATAAATGAATTTTGATGTGGAGGCCTCAAAAGGAAAGATTATATGTAACTTTCCTCCTGGATATCCCTGATACTGATTGATGACCCCTGAACCAAGTTCATTCTGTTGAGTATCTCCTGGGAATGGAGAACCAAATTTCACCCCTTTCCATGGCATAATAAGTTCCTTAGAGGGGAGATTTAGTTCATTGAGTGCCTTTCTTATGGCTTCAGGGTTAGTGGATTTGGCATCGTTTAGAACATGGGCCCAGACCTGAATGCCAACAAAGTCTCTCGCTGAACTTCCTGAGAAGTCATAACCTGTCATCCTCTTATACATTGTATTCAATTGTCCTGACACTGGTTTAGTCTTAGCGAGTTCAGGTGAGAAAAGATCACGGGTTAAAATGCCATTTACATCAGCACCAAGGGTCTTGTAGAAGTCGGCTTCTATGAACCCTGCATCCTGCCCCCATATCAGGTGTGGGCTTGCCTTCATCTCTTTCAAAGTCTTGATAAAAAGGATGGCATCTGCTACATAGGGGGCGAACAAAAAAGTAGGGGCCTTGGAGGCAATCAATCTTCTTGATTCACTTGTTAGGTCTGCTGCCTTATGAGGATATTTGAAGGCTTCGGCAATCTTCCATCCTCTTTCCTTAGCAAATTTTTCAATCTCTGCAAGTGAAGCTGCTCCCCATTCTGTATTCTCTGCAGCTATGGCCAAAGGTTCCAACTCACTCTTGGGAATAGCCTTCACTCCGGGAGCCTTTCCTGCGACCACGCCATCCAGAAAATCAAAGAGATCCCTTGTAAACCAGGTTTCGTGAGGAGTCACTCTCCAGAACCATTTGAATCCCCTCTTTGTTAAGTCCGGAGATGTGGAGTCAGGATTGATAAAAGGGATCCCGGCTCTTTCAGCCTCAACAGAAGCAGTTTTAGTTACAGCACTCTGATATGCCCCTAAGAGACCAACTACCTTCTCATCTTCTATTAATCTTTTAGCCTGTTCAGCACCCCAGCCCGGATCTCCTCGAGAATCAGCAAAGATCAGTTTAAGCTTTGCACCGCCAAGATTTGGGATCCCTTCCCATTTAGCGATGGAGATGTCTAATTCAGGATACCTTTTATTTACAATTTCAGCAGCCAGCTCTGCTCCCTCCTTCAGGCTCTTGCCAATAGGGGCAAGAGGTCCGGAAAGAGGAAGGATTACACCGATCCTAATCTCCTTCTCAGCAGATATGGTCCAGGAAGAGAGCACCACTAAAGAAAAAGTTGAAATAAATAGAAAACCAATAATTCTTTTAATTTTCTTCATAATAATCCCCTCCTTTCAAATGGTTTTAATATTTATTGATTTAATCTATTTTTATCAATTCAGATAGAATATGTCAACAGTTTATTATTGGGGCTCTGAAAGAGTCCTTAAATGACTGGGGAGGCAGGTTCCAAACCCTTCGAATGCCTCTCCACCCCACCTCCCCTTAAAATAAGGGGAGGCAATGTGTAGTTATTATGATAGACAGAAGCATATTAATTACTAAAACCCAAATTGAGCGAAATTTTTTATAATGTAGCCGCACCCTTCAGGGTGCGAGGGTTTCGGCCT
>JBBITW010000218.1:0-5354 GCA_037440525.1 Deltaproteobacteria bacterium | reverse complement strand
ATTTTTCCAACCTCTTCGATATCGATGCAAAATATGGTGATGTTGTATCCCTGGAGGAAGCCCTTAAATATTTAAATTCTTTGCCCAATTAGAAAGTTCAATTATTCATGGCTTTCATCATACAGACATGGCAGGGCTAATATAGTATCGTACTAACGCAGGAGTGGCTCGATCGATGAAGGAGAAAAAGATTGTGAACATGATGGAATATCTTCCCCAGCTATCTTTAAGTGAACGGGATAGGAGATGGACTGCGGTAAGAGAGCTAATGGCTTTAAACAGTATCGACTGTCTGCTCCTATGGGATAGTGATCGATTCTTCGGGATGGGTAGTGCAAATTTTAGATACCTTACACAAATTACGAGTCAGAGAATGGGAGGTATGTGCATCTTTCCCCTCAAAGGGAAGCCCATCGTCTTTGCAGCACCTCCGCATATTCACTCATTCCCATACCCTTTCTACCGGTCGTTTCAGAACTGGATCGATGAAACAAGGGAGATGTCAGGACTTTTACCTGTGATTGGGACCCTGATAGAGGGAGGGTATGAAAAGGCCAATATTGGTCTTGTTGGCTTTAGTGGAGCCTTTAGAAGTTATACTATCCCATATCAGGAATATAACTTCTTAAAAAAGGAATTACCAAATGCTTGTCTTACAGATGCGACTCCACTCTTGGAGCAGGTTCGGATGATCAAGAGTCAAGAAGAGATTGATATGATAAAGAAAAGTGGAAAGATTGCCCGCTTAAAGATAGAGGCAATGATTGATTCCTGTAAACCTGGAGTAAAAGAATGCGAACTCTATGCAAACATGGTCAAGGCTGATATAAGTAATGGGGGAGAGGCATTCATTTTCAATCTTCTTGCCTCTGGATCAGTTACAGATAAAGAGTATAGACAACATCTACTCCATGGAAGGGGGCAACCTTACTCCCCTACGACCCGGGTCTTAAAGAAAGGAGATTTGGTGATCACTGAATTTCATACGAGTTATGGTGGATATTTGACAGCAGTTGAAAAGTCGGTCTTTATCGGAAGACCACCGAAGGAGTTGAGAAGAATCCATGATGTTGCCGTCGAATGTTTTCAGAATGGAATCGAGAAGTTTCGGCCAGGAACGAAGTTGGACGATGTCGTAGAAGGTTTCAGAGGTCCGGTCTATAAAGCCAAAATGGATTATATTGAAATAGGATTTCATGGGCATGGACTCTCCTCACCTGAGTTCCCAGCCATTACCTATCCCCCTAAGAAAAGGAAAGAAGAGATTGGTGATTACGAGCGAATTGGGAGGGAATCCCTCTCCGGGGAAGGTGGTATCGGATCCCTTGAGATAAAAGAGAACATGGTCTTTGGGACGAATATCGACATTCATGATCCAAACTGGCGAGACGACGTTGGCATCATGCTTGGTGATACGATATGGGTCACTAAAGATGGCCCTTACAGGATTGTTAATACCCCTCTCGAATTTACGACCACCTTAAGCCAGCGGCGTTGGAGAATAAGTTCGAGATAGTCATCAGAGATTTGAAGAAGACGCTTTGATCATTGTATGAGGAGAGTTTATTATGAGAACAGGAGATCAAAATATATTCACTTTTTATCTACCAACGAAGATTATCCATGGTGTTAACAGCGTTCGAGAGACAGGACAGGAATTCAAAAACCTTAATGCAAAAAAAGCCCTCATCGTGACTGATAAAGGGGTGAAAAGTGCAGGTTTGGTCGAGGAGGTATTAGAGTCTTTAAAAAAGAATGGGATTCCATATGTGGTTTTTGATGAGGTAGAAGAAGACCCAGGTGAAACGACTGTTGGAAAGGGTGTAGAAGTAGGTTCCAAAGAGAAATGTGATGGTATCGTTGTTATCGGCGGAGGTAGCCCAATCTGTGCAGGTAGAGGCATTGGAGTGGTATTGGCTAACGGAGGAAAGATTAAAGACTATGTGGGCTTAAATAAAGCCTCGAAGCCACCCCTTCCTCTCATCGCTATACCCACCACTGCAGGCTCTGGAGCCGAGGTCTCTCAATTTATTGTCCTTAAAGATGAAGATTATCATACCAAGATGGTTGTGGGAAGTCCAATGTATTTCCCAAAGGTTGCTATCCTCGATCCTTTAATATTAAAGGGTTTGCCTTTTTGGCAATTCGTTGTAAGTGGGATTGATGCTTTAAGCCATGCAATTGAAGCATTTTTTACAACGATGACCACTCCTATTACAGACGCTTTAGCCCTTTCTTCTATCAATCTGATATATCACAACTTGAGGTCTGCAGCCACAAGCGATGATCTTGATGCGAAGGAGGCATGCTTAATAGGAAGCACTATGGCCAATATGGCCTGCGGGAATGCTCGTCTTGGGTTGACTCACGCCATGACCATTCCCATGGAAGGAATGTTCAAGATACCTCATGGTGTAGCCATTGGAACCCTCCTCCCCTATATAATGGAATTTAATCTCCCAGCCAGCTACCAAAGATTTGCTATGTTAGCAAAGCATTTAGGGGAATCTGACATTGGCAAATCAATAGAAGATTTAGCACCCTGCGCTATAAAAGCTATAAAAAGACTCTTTGTGGATCTAAGGTTTCCAAGAAAATACTCAGATTCCCAGGTTGATCGTAAAGCCATCCCTCAGATGGCCAAGATGATAATGGGAGGAATGTATGGGGTATACGATCCAACCAAAGAATACCCATTGAATGCAATGGTTCCCTCTGTGAATATTCGGAAGGCGACGATGAAGGATGTGATCGATCTTTATGAAAAATCTTTTGTTGGATGGGAAATATAAATTGAGTGATAAACATCTTAGTCCTGCAACAGAAAGACTTTGTCAAGGTGCACGAGATTCAAATATTTATGTAGTGATCGGGATAAATGAAAGATATCCCCTCTCAATGGGAACACTGTATAACTTTCAACTATTTATTAATTGATTGCAAGGGTAATATCATGGGAGTTCATAGAAAACTTATTCCTACTTTTACTGAAAAACTCCTTTTTGCCAGAGGGGATGGAAGTAAATTATTGGAATCCAAATGATTGGATGCCAATTTAAATTTATAAAAATTTGGAGATTTGATTCACTAAAAAATATTTTTTCTAATTAATAAAAGAGGAAATACCAAGATGACAAACATTAAAGACGTAGAAACAAAAAGGTCAATTTGTCTTTGGTGTAAAGGTGAATGCGGGGTATTCGTAAAAGTTAAAGATGGAAGACTTATTGGGATTGAGGAGAATCCTGATTATCCTCGAAAGATTTTTCCACGCCTTCGTGGTTGCCCAAGGGCAAAAAGGGCTAAAGAGTATGTGTATCATCCTGATCGTTTAAGGTTTCCCCGCAAGAGGGTTGGTGATAGAGGAGAAGGCAAATGGAA
The DNA here is from genome assembly GCA_037440525.1 of Deltaproteobacteria bacterium. GTDB lineage: Bacteria > Desulfobacterota > BSN033 > BSN033 > UBA1163 > JBBITW01. The sequence continues at coordinate 1,973 of JBBITW010000218.1, read as the reverse complement.
ACAGATATCCTGGGAAGAAGCCCTTGATGAGATCGCAGAAAGATTAAGTAAACTTAAAGAAAAATATGGTGCTGAGACTGTAGCCTCAACCACAGGTACTTACAGAACACACTGGGAATTTGGTCGTCGGTTTTTTAACCTCTTTGGAAGTCCAAATGAACTTGGTCAGGGTATGATTTGCAGCGGCCCCAGGCAAATCATTGCATATACCATATGTGGGAATTTCAGTTTTTATGCTGTTTCACCAAAAACTAAATGTATTGTGCTTCTTGGAATTCAGCTTCCTCCGGCTCGGCCTCGAACACTCTATGATATTAGAGAGGCAAGAAAAAAAGGGGCTAAATTAATTGTCATTGATCCTCGTGGAACTGGTCAGGCCCCTAATGCGGATATCTGGCTTCAATTGAGACACGGTACTGACTGTGCCCTACTGATGGGGATGATAAAAATTATCATCGATGAAAACCTCTATGATTCCAATTTTGTAAACAAATGGTGTTATGGTTTTGATAAACTGAAAGAGCGTTTAAAGGAATACTCTTTAGAAAAGGTAGCCATAATAACACGTGTTTCTGCTGAGAAGATAACTGAAGCAGCAAGGATGTATGCAACCACTAAACCGGGCACCATTATCGAGGGGATGGGGGTTGAGCAACAGCAGAATAATGCTGAAATTCTTCATGCCAGATGGATACTGGCAGCTATAATTGGAAACCTTGATGTGGAGGGGGGTGAAGAATTTAGAGAGCACCATCATCCTGATGTCATACCAAGCCGTGAGATGGAGCTTATGCATATGCTTTCTGCAGAGCAAAAAGCAAAACAGATTGGATATGATCGTTTCAGACTATTCAGTTGGAAGGGAAGGCAGATTGTCCAGGACGCCATGATGAAGGCCTGGGGGAGGACAGGTGCAACACCATGGACTTTTGCAAATGCACCAAGTGCATTTAGAGCAATGATAACTGGGGAACCTTACCCTATCAAAGCACTAATCACCTATCAGAGTAATCCAATGGTAACATTCTCTAATACTAAGCTCATCTATAAAGCTCTTAAAAATTTGGATCTCTATGTTGTTATGGATTTTTTTGAAACCCCGAGTGCTTCGCTTGCGGATTATGTGCTTCCTGCCGCTTGTTGGCTGGAAAGGCCAGCCCTTATCCTCCCCCATTCAGATCAACCTTATATGGCTGCTGCAGAACAATCCTTACCCTTGTCCATACCTGGTGAATATGCCTACAGAACGGATTTTGATTTCTTCAGGGGATTGGGAATGAGATTAGGCCAAGAAGAATATTGGCCCTGGGAAACACTTGAGGAGGTATATGACTATCAATTAAAACCGGCTGGGTATACTCTTAAAGAGTTTGTAGATAAGGTTTGGCTCTATAAACCTCCTCCAAAATTTAAAAAATATGAGGAGAGAGGTTTTGGAACCCTTACTGGTAAAGTAGAACTTTATTCAACTGTCTTTGAAATTTTAGGTTATGACCCCCTACCCCAATTTAGAGAAGCTCATGAAACTGTGATCAGTAAACCAGAGCTCCTTGAAGAATATCCCTTTACACTCCTTACAGGTGGAAGGATCGATAAATATTACCATTCGGAATGGCGACAGATAGAATCTTTAAGAAAGGAATATCCACATCCTATAATGCAGATCCATCCAGAGACTGCTCAAAGATTGGGTATAAAAGAAGGTGATTGGGTATGGATTGAAACTCCAAGAGGGAGAATAAAGCAGAAAGCCATGCTATTTGAAAGGATTGATCCAAATGTGGTCCATGCTCAGCATGGGTGGTGGCGTCCTGAGTTACCCGGGGAGGAACCATGGCTCCATGGAGTTTGGGATTGGAATGTGGAGGTACTTTTGGATGATGACCCTGAATATTGTAATCCAATACTCGGGACATGGGGGTTAAAAACAGCCCTTTGTAAAGTATACAAAGCTAAAGAATATTAAAGCTCTA
>JBBITW010000217.1:0-5363 GCA_037440525.1 Deltaproteobacteria bacterium | reverse complement strand
TTTATGGATGAAAAACCTGATTATATAGGGCATCGGGAAAGATTGAGGGAAAGATTTAGAAAGGCTGGTTCTGAGGGGTTTCATGATTATGAGCTTCTTGAACTTCTTCTAACCTATGCCATCCCGAGAAGGGATGTCAAGCCCTTTGCAAAAGCCCTGATCAAGCGATTTGGAAGCCTTTCGGGTGTTATTGATGCAAGCCAGAAAGAACTTGAAGAGGTTTCTGGTATTGGGCCCAAATCGGCGATCCTCATCAAGATGGTCAAGGAAATCTGTTCTGTCTATCTTGGAGAGAGGATAAAAGGCCGTGATGTGCTCTCATCGCCTCAGGCGGTTGTCGATTTTGTCCGTATGAGACTATCGGGTCTGCCTCATGAGGCCTTCATGGTCATCTATTTAAATACAAAAAATGAGGTCCTTCATTACGAGGTTATACAGGAAGGAACTGTGGATCGAGCAGTGGTCTTTCCGAGGCGAATCATTGAGAAGGCCCTTTCCCACCATGCCTCAGGTCTCATCCTTGTCCATAACCACCCAAGCGGCCATTACCATCCTTCTGAGGACGATAAACATTTAACCCAGAATATCATAAGTGTGGCCCGAACGCTCGATCTTCGAGTTCTTGACCATATTGTCGTGGGAAAGGATGGACATTTCAGTTTTATGGAAAATAAGCTCCTCCCCTCTCCTTGACAATGTTTCAGGTTCTGACTTATATCTTATTTAAATTTTAGTTTTAATTTAAAGGCATATTTGTGATTGGAAAAAAAGGATTTTCATTATTTATTACCTTTGAAGGAATTGAAGGGAGTGGAAAGACCACTCAGATTTTGCGGCTAAAGAGATATATCACCCGGATGGGTCTCCCTTGCAAAGTGACTCGCGAACCCGGAGGGCCTGAAATAAGTGAGAAAATAAGGACAATTCTTCTAAATCCAAAGCACAGGGGGATGGTTCCCTTAAGTGAACTTCTTCTCTATGAAGCCTCAAGGGCACAGCATGTCCATGAGGTTATTAAACCCCTTCTTGAAAAAGGGGTTGTGGTTCTCTCTGACCGTTTCACCGATTCGAGTGTTGCCTATCAAGGTTATGGACGAAGGTTAGATATAAAATTTGTTGAGAAACTTAATCGCCTTGTCACACAAGGGCTCAAACCTGATATTACATTCCTCCTCGATTGTCCTTTTGATTTGGGATTAAAGAGGGCTATGCGGAGAAATATAAGATTGGGCAATGAGAAAGAGGGTCGCTTTGAAAGGGAGGAGATGCAATTTCATCAAAGGGTGAGGAGGGGATATCTCTCTTTGGCAAAAAAGGAACCCAATAGAATAATGGTGATCGATACCAGGGTAGGCGAAGAAAGGGTTTTTGAAGAGATACGAAAGATCGTTGATAAATTAATTTTATTTAGAAATCTCTCCAAAAAGAGAATTAAATTGTGAGGAAGAGAAAGGGTTATGTCTTTTAGTGAAATATTAGGGCACGAAAGACCCATAAAGATACTCAGACGGGAGATCGAAAATCAAAAGGTTGCTCATAGCTACCTATTCTGGGGAAATGAAGGGATTGGAAAGAAGAAGGTTGCAATCCAGTTCGCAAAGGTCCTTAACTGTCTTGGAGAAGAGGCTACAAATGGGGATTCCTGCGATAGATGTCTCCCCTGTAGGAAGATCGACCAGCAGATTCATCCTGATGTATCATTGATTGAGCCGGAAGGTCAAACACTTAAGATCGATCAGGTGAGGCAGATGCAGAGGGCTCTTTCATTCCGTCCATATGAAGGTAGATATCGTGTATTGATCTTAGAGGCCGCTGATAGGATGGCACCAAATATGTCAAATTCTCTCCTTAAGACACTCGAAGAGCCCCCTCTTCATACAGTTATAATCCTGCTTGCGAACAATCCGAGATTGATTCTTCCAACAATTCTATCCCGATGCCAAATTCTACGGTTTGATCCATTACCCATATCTGTGGTTTCCAGATGGCTGTTGAGTGAGAAAGGGATCGAAGAGAAGGAGGCCCATATTTTAGCCTCTCTATCAGAGGGTTCTCCGGGAAAGGCCATCAGGATTCAGGAAGAGATACGCCAGATTCCAAGAGAAAAACTCTTAAGGGACTGGGTTGGTTCGGGGAAAATACCTTTTTCAGAGAAAGAGCTATGGGCACAATCCCTTCCTTCTGAGAGGGAAGATCTTCTCTTAATCTTGGAGATAGCTAAAACACTCTTGAGAGATCTTATTGTGATAAAGACAACAAAGAATGAACCAAGTCTTATTCACACAGATTTATTCTCGGATATGAAAAATATAACTAAAGATTGGAGTCTCTCCTCTCTTATAAACCGATTTGAAACCCTGCATAACACGATCCTTGCCATTAAGGCCAATGCCAATACAAGATTATCATTGGAGGCAATGATGCTCTCCTGGGCAGAAGGATAGGAGAATGATAAGAACAGTATTTGTCAAAATTTCAAATGGTAAAACAGAAGAGTTCGATGCTGAAGGGCTTGACCTTAAGGCTGGGGATCTTGTAGTTGTTGATACTGAAAAGGGACCGGCCATAGGAAAGATACTTTCCGTGCCTCAAGAGAAGGAGAAGAGATTCATTCTAAAATCACTTAGGAAGATAATAAGGAAGGCCACCAAGGAGGATCTGGAACAATTTGAAAAGAACCAACAACTGGAGAGGGATGCATTTCAGTTTTGTCAAAAAAGGGTCAAGGAGAGGGAGCTAAATATGAAGCTGGTTAAAACAGAGGTGCTCCTTGACCGTTCAAAGGCCATATTCTACTTCACCGCTGAAAAGAGGGTTGACTTTCGCGAACTTGTAAAGGATCTCGCCTCTGAATTTAAGATGCGAATAGAGATGCGCCAGATTGGTGTTAGGGATGAGGCAAAGATGGTCTGTGGTATTGGTCCATGCGGGATGGAACTCTGTTGTGCCAGGCTTATGAGCCGTTTCGAACTTGTCTCTGTTAAAATGGCAAAGGAACAAAACCTTGCCCTCAATCCACTGAAAATCTCCGGGGTGTGCGGTCGGCTGATGTGCTGTTTGGCATATGAATACCCAACATATATTGAGTTGAAGAAGGGACTTCCAAAGGTGGGGAAGACAATAACTACAAAGTTGGGCAAGGGAAAGGTTGTCCGTCAGAATGTGCTTGATCAAACCATAACCTTAGAACTCGAGGAAGGGGGAGAAATAACGATCCATGCATCTGAAATCTGATAAGGTATTCTATATTACCACACCTATCTACTATGTAAATGATGTTCCTCATATTGGTCATGCCTATACAACCATTGCTGCCGATGTCCTTGCACGCTATAAAAGGCTTGAGGGCTATAGGGTCTTCTTCCTCACAGGCACCGATGAACATGGCCAGAAGGTGGAGAGGGCTTCAGAGGAAAGAGGTATAGATCCAAAGATTCACTGCGATGAAATGGTCAAACGCTTTCAGGCACTCTGGAAGAGGCTTAACATTTCCAATAATGATTTTATTAGAACTACAGAGGATCGGCACAAGAGGGTTGTTCAAAAGATCCTTCAGGATCTTTTTGATCGTGGTGAGATTTACCAGGCAAGCTATGAGGGGTGGTACTGCATCCCCTGCGAGCGGTTCTGGATGGAAAAGGATCTCACAGAGGGGAAGTGTCCTGATTGCCTGAGAGAGGTTATTGGAATCTCTGAAAAGAACTACTTCTTTAGAATGAGCAAATATCAATCCTGGTTGATAGAGCATATAAAGAAGAACGAACGGTTTATTCTCCCTCCATCCCGAAGAAACGAGATCCTCGGATTTCTTCAAAACCCCCTTGAAGACCTCTGTATCTCAAGACCAAAAAAGAGGTTGAGATGGGGCATTGAAATCCCCTTCGACAGAGATTATGTCACCTATGTCTGGTTCGATGCATTGATCAACTATCTTACTGGAATTGGTTTTGCATCCGAGGAAGATCAATTCTCTCAATTCTGGAAAGAGGCCATACACCTTATTGGTAAAGACATTCTTACCACTCACACTGTCTACTGGCCAACCATGCTCAAAGGGATAGGGCTTGAACCTCCAAAAATGGTATTTGCCCATGGATGGTGGACGGTGGAGGGAAAGAAGATGTCAAAATCCTTACAAAACGTTGTAGAACCAAATCGTTTGATAGATCTCTACGGAGTTGATGCCCTCCGCTACTTTCTAATGAGGGAAGTTCCTTTTGGAATGGATGGTGACTTCTCTCACTCTGCCATGATACATCGCATAAATAGTGATCTTGCAAACGACCTCGGCAATCTATTTAGCCGAACCATAAGCATGGTTATCAAATATTTTGACGCTACTATTCCGTCTCCCTCTCATATTGAAGAATCCGATCAAAGGCTCAAGGATATATCTGAAAAGGCTATCCAACAATTCCAAAGATATATGGATGAGCTGAGCTTCAATAAGGCTTTATCAACCATATGGGAGATTGTTAACGGAGCGAATAAATATGTTGATGAAAATGCACCCTGGTCTTTGGCCAGGGAGGAAAAGGATAGGAATCGCCTCTCCACTGTTCTTTACCAGAGTTTAGAATCGCTCAGGGTCATTTCGCTGCTTATTGCCCCGTTTATGCCTTCAACCTCTGAAAGGATGTGGAGTGGGCTCGGGCTGGAAGGGAGTATATGGGAAGAAAATCTCACAGAGGGTTCTAAATGGGGAGGACTTCCAAAAGGAGGGAAGATAGTAAAGATATCACCTCTATTTCCGAGAATCGATTCTTCCAAGATTATCTTTGAATGAGACTCCTATTTTTAAAAGAAATGGAAAAACCTCAACCCATACGTTCAATCCTTGAAAAGACCCTGAAGTCTCTTGAGATAGATACACCTATAAAGACACATTCCATCTTCATCTCTTGGGAAGAGATAGTTGGAAATCCTCTCGCAATGCAGACAAAGCCACGTTTTATACGTAATCAAATCCTATTTTTAGATGTTTCCAATTCAGTTTGGATGCAACAACTACAGTTCCTTAAACCTACACTCCTGGAGAAGATAAACAACTTTTTGGGAGAACCATTTATTAAAGATATAAGGTTTAGACTTGGAAAGATCTCTTCATCCCCACATAAACAAAAAAAGACCCCTATATGGGAAGATGAAAGAGTTGATCAGAACACTTTAAAGAGAATAGAGACTGTTATTGCGGAGATTGGCGATGAAGGTATTAGAAGAAGTTTAAGGGAGATTTTGATAAGAGGTGCTAAACTGGAGAGGTTTCTAAAGAGATCAAAATAATAAATCAATGATATTGAAAAATCTGAAAAGTCCTGAATTGACTGGGGAGGTAGGGTTCCAAACCCTTCGAATGCGGACAT
>JBBITW010000216.1:0-5387 GCA_037440525.1 Deltaproteobacteria bacterium | reverse complement strand
GCTTGTCCCTTGCCGTATTTGGTTTCATTTCTTATGTAGAATTACGACACATCCTCAAGGGGAGAGGATTAAGGTGAGGGGGATGAGCTCTTGTAAATAGATATTACTCTAAAAGTCTTTCACTTTCTATCTTCATGCATCTTCCTGAGACAACGTTAAAACCCCTTTTGTCGAGATCATTCTTTACATCCTCATTGACCGTATTAGGCTGCATCCAGAATGTCTTAAAGCCTTTTGAAAGGGCCTCTTTGGCAATTTCTAAAACATCCCTTGGGGGTCTAAATATTAAAACCACATCAATATCCTCTTTGATTTCCATCAAAGAACCATAGACCGCTGTCCCGAGGATTTCCTCACCCTTATATTTTGGATTCACACCAAAGATTTCAAAACCCTTCTCTTTCAATCTTTTCGGGACATAGTAGCCAGCTTTGACTGGATCGTTAGTTATCCCGATAACAGCCACTTTTTTACTCTCTTTCAGGATCTTTAATATATCAGAATCTTTTTCGATCAAAGGCATCTTAACCTCCAATTTCGGAATTTTTTAAATTATGGATTTATCAATCTATATAAATAATAGATTGCTTTTAAGCAATAATTGAGAATTTCTCAATTTAACTAAAACCTAAATTGAGCGATTTTTTACTAAAAGCCTTTCCGCCAAAGGCGGATCAGTCATTGCGTGGCAATCTTATAGATTCCTCGCTCCGCTCGGAATGACAATTTGGTAGAGATTGCTTCGCAATGACAATCCGGAATCGCTCAATTTAGATAAAATCGATTATTTTCTAACCTAATGTCTGATGCCATTCGCCTTACTGTCTGAACTAAATATCTAAGAGCTCTATTTCCCCATCCATCACGTGTAGTTTTCCATAATTTTCTTTAACCTATATTTATTGACCCCTTGTTTAACTAATGGTCCTTTGGCCGAAGGAGAAAAAGATTTTTCATAAGGCGCTCTTTCATTCTTATAAATAACACCTATTGGAATCTCATCTCCCCATCTCTCTGCAGTCACAATAGCTTCCTTCCAATCATATGGGTCATATGATGGAGGAAGTGGTTTACATCTATCTCTATACCATTTAAAGGTATTTACTCGATTGAAGGAAACACAGGGTTGCAAAATATCTATTAGGGAAAATCCTCTATGGTCTATAGCCTGGATTATTAAATCTATCAGATGTCCTTCCATACCTACAAAGCCACGCGCTACAAACCCTGCATGCAAGGCCACTGAAACGGCTAATGGATTAAAAGGGGCCTCTACTACACCGTCAGGCTGTGCCTTTGTTATAAAACCCTCATCCGATGTCGGACTTGCCTGGCCTTTTGTTAGACCATAAACCTGGTTATTATGTACAATCACAGTAATATCAATATTTCTCCTTATTGCGGCCATAAAATGATTTCCTCCCTCAGCATACATACAACCATCTCCGCTTTCAGCAATGACAATAAGCTCTGGATTTGCAAGTTTTACTCCCGAAGCAACAGGTATACTTCGGCCATGAAGTCCGTTAAAGATATTTGCATTCAGGTAATGGGGAGCCTTTGCAGCCTGCCCGATCCCTGAAACAAAAACTACCTGATGTGGTTCGATACCTTTTTTTACTAATGCCAATTTGACAGCCCTTAGAAGTGGGAAATTCCCGCATCCAGGACACCATGCAGTTTTATATTCACCATAATCATTCAGTGTTACCATAACCTTTATAATCTCCTTTAAATGAGATTTCTCAAGATATATTGAGGTGTAATTGGTAAGCCATCGTAGCGTAAAATCTTTTTATCAATCCCAAATCCAGTCTCTCGCCTGATAAGTTGAGCCAGTTGCCCGGTAGCATTATTCTCAACACATATAACCTCTTTTGATCTTTTTAAATAGGGAAGGAACTGTTCTTCGACCATTGGCCATAACTGGGAAAAATGTAATGTAGCTGTCTTTTTACCCTCAGATCTTAATTTCGTTGAAGCCTCTTCAACAGAGCCCCAGTTTGATCCCCAGCAAACAAAGAGGATATCGGGCTCTTCATCACCAGAAAACTTAGGAGGGATTGTTTCGGACTTAAGACCATTACCCTTCCTGAGTCGTTTATCCACCATTTTTTGCCTGAAGGGAAGATCCTCATTTATATGACCATCTTCCTTATGCTCATGACTGTCGGCAATAACAAGATACTTACTCAAACCAGGAATAAGTCTGGGAGAAATCCCTGTTTCCGTGATTTTATATCTTAAATAAGGATCCTCAACAGAGCCGGGGTCACTTCCGGGAGTGATAAATGAAAGTTTTTCAACATCAATTGGTTCTATATCCCTGTAGGAATCGGCAATGAAATGGTCCGTCAAAATAATTACAGGGCATTGATACCTTTCAGCAATTTCAAAGGCCTTTCTCGTTAGGTGGAAGCATTCCTCAATTGAACCAGGTGAAAAGATGGCACGCCAGAATTCCCCGTGTCCTGCATGAAGAACAAACCATAGCTCCCCCTGTTCGGTTCTTGTAGGAAGTCCAGTAGCAGGGCCTGGTCTCTGGGCAACAACAATAATTAGAGGGGTTTCGCTAATTGCTGAAAGACTCACTCCCTCAACCATCAATGCAAATCCTCCGCCTGATGTTGGAACAAGACTCGGAGCCCCCGCATATGAAGCTCCTACAGCTAAATTGATGGCTGATATCTCATCTTCAGCCTGAACAACCACAAGATCCATATCCTTTGCCCAGTCAATCAATGTTTGAGCAATAGAGGTCGAAGGGCTCATGGGATAGAAGGAGCAGAATTTAAGCCCCGCTGAAATAGCTCCCAGCGAAACTGCCTCATGGCCATTCATCAATAATCGGGTGGAAGTATTTTTTATAGAAGGAATTTTTCTCATATCATAGGAGTGTGATTTTAACCACCTATAACCCTCTTCAAAAACCTTAAGATTCTCTTCAAATCTATCTTCCCCGAATACATCCTTCATAGTTTTTGAAACCACCTTCTCATCAAGACCCAATAGTTGACTTACTGCTCCCATCATAGCTGTATTCCAGAATATCTCTTTACCGAATTGATTGAGAGGCAATCCAATCCAATTTCTATCACCTAAATTCCAATCACCATTTCCAATTATATAACCAGAGGGGGAAACATTATCTCTGTGCAGTCCAACTGTCTCCTCATTTAAAGCTACAAGTATATCTATTCTTTCATCAGGTGATAAAACCTTCTCCTCGCCAAAGCGAATAGCAAAGGTATTATGCCCTCCACGAATTCGTGACTCATATGTCTGCGTAACATGGACAGAGAAACCACTTCTCAGCAAACTCTTGGCAAATATGAAGCCAATGGTCTGAATGCCCTGACCTGCTTCTCCTCCAAAAAGGATATTTATTTCATTCATATATTCATCACTTATTTACTTAATCTTTGAAGATAACGATGGGCCTGTAGCGAAGCCTTTGCGCCCTCTCCAGCAGCCACTACTATCTGCTTCTCTGGAACATTTGTCACATCTCCTGCGGCAAATAGACCTGGAATACCTGTTTCATTGGCCGAGTTAACTACAATCTCACCGTAAGGATTTAATGGAAGTATTCCTCTAAATGATTCTGAGTTTGGAATAAGACCGATCTCAATGAAAACGCCTTCTACTTCAAATCTCTTCTCTTTCATGGTTTTTAAATCTCTGATCTTTATCCCTTCTACACGATTCATTCCCTCTATCTCCACCACTTCATGCTCCAAAAATATTGTTAGATTTGATGCGTCTTTTAATTTATCGATGAGAACCCTGTCAGCGGTCAGCGGGGTAATAGAAATGAGATAAATATGATCAGCTATTTTAATCATATCATCAACAGCCTCCAGGGCAGAGTTGCCACCCCCAATAATTGCAACCTTTTGCCCTGAAAAAAGAGGACCATCACAAATAGCACAATAAGTTACCCCCCTTGCTCTAAGCCTCTCTTCTCCAGGCACATTGAGCGGTCGAGGACGTTTACCCGTAGCAATGATCACTGCATTTGCGTGGTATATCCCTCCCCTGTCACTCTTTATTTCAAACCCTTTATCCAGTAAAGATAAGGAGATTACCTTATCTCCTATCCTCTGCTCTATTGGAAACTGTCTAACCTGTTCTTCAAATCTTTTCATCAATTCATGACCTTCGATATACTGATAGCCCATATAGTTTTCTATACCTGAGGTTTTCAGTGGTTGACCTCCAAGGTCAATACTGATGAGTAGAGTATTTATCTTTTTTCTTGCGGCATAGACTGCGGCTGTCAATCCGGCAGGACCGCCACCGATAATTATCAGCTCGTACATATCTCTGCTTTCCAAATTATTCTTCTCTAAGGTCATAAAATTTTCTCTGCCAGGATGAATTTAAATTACAACCAGGTTGTAAATTCATCAACAGGTCTTCTAAAGGCTCTTGGCAAAAGCTTAACCCCCTCTTTCAAGTATCCTATGGCAATGAGCATCGGAATAATCTTTTCTTCTGAAATTCCAAACTCCTTCTTTATAGCCTCCTCATCAAACCCATCCATGGGATGGGTTTCTAAACCGAGGCCTCTGGCCACGATCATGAGATTCATTGCAAAAAGGGCTGTATTTTTTACTGCAAATAGCTTTCTCTTGAGACTATCCACTGCCCCATATAGATTCTTTGCCATCCCTTTTGATCTTTCTCTTGCCTCAGGTTTTATGTATCCGAACTCCTGCCAGCTATCCAGCACTCTTTCAAGATTTTCCTCAACCCCTTTTGGGTCTGCAATCATAATTAAGACTGCCGAGGCTTCCTCTACTTTTGGTTGATCATATGCACACTTTCTTAACGCCTTCTTTCTTTCAGGATCCTGCACCACAATAACTCTCCAGGGCTGAAGATTGAAAGAAGAGGGAGAAAGATTTGAAATTTCCAGGAGTTCCTTAAGGACTCCATCTGGTAGCCTTCTTTCAGATTGAAAGAAATTTATTGAGCGTCTCTCTTTAATTGTCTGAATAACTTCCATAAATCCTCCCTGAAAATTATAAATAAAAAGATATTAAAAACTCAGTTCTTCTTTAATAATACTATTAAAGCTCAAAAAATGAAATAAGGCAATCCCTGTATTTTTTTCTATAAAAAACTGTATTTAATTTTTGTCGCCATCTAAAAGAGACCTTTGAAAAAATGCATAAATTTCCCCTCACGCCTTCCCTCTCCCCAAGCAGACTGTATCGCAATGAGGTATATGCCATGTTTGTCATTCCGATCAGAGCAGGGAGAGGGTTAGGTCGGTACGACTCGCAACCGAGGTGAAGGGGATTTTAGGTAAGGTAAATGGGAGGGGAAAATTAAACTTTATGGATCATCTTTAAAAAACTTCCTAAGATAATAGTGATTTA
>JBBITW010000215.1:0-5432 GCA_037440525.1 Deltaproteobacteria bacterium | reverse complement strand
CGTTAGCCGAGAAATCTTTCCTAAGGTTCCTCGCTTCGCTCGGAATGACAAAAAAGGAGACTCGGAATGACAAACATGGCATACATATCATTGCAACACAGTCTCTTTAAGAGGAAGTGTGGAGGGGTTAAGATCTACCTTCTCTTTTAAAATTTTCCAAAAATTAAGGGCTCATTATGGTCTTGTAAAATTAAGATGTTTAAAATATAATTATTTGGTTGAGATATTCTCATCCATTTATGGCTGAATTGTAATTGCAAGGCGTAGCGCCTGCCTGTGATAGGCAGGGGGAAGCAATCTTCCCCAAATTGTCATTCCGAGCGAAGCGAGGAATCTGTTAATTTCGCATTTTGCTTCTTTCCTCGCCTGCGGCCAGGAAATGACTTATAAATATCCGCTCAATGCTGATCCGCCTTTGGCAGAAAGGCTTTTTATAAAAATCGCTCAACTTAGGTTGAAATAAAATATTTAAAGGAGGCCAATGGACTGATATATATGGAGATAGAAGTTAAACTCTTTGCCACACTCAGAGATTATCTTCCAAAGGGAAGCAACAGTTTTTCTTGTAAAATGGAGATCGATGGAAAAACACGTGTAAGTGATATCATTTCAAGATTAAAAATACCTGAGGAGATACCAAAGATTATTTTAGTCAATGGTGTTCATGGTAAGAGAGAACAGATATTAAAAGATGGAGATGTATTAAGCATCTTCCCTCCTGTTGCAGGAGGTTAGCAATATTAGGCCTTGATCATGAACAGGGATTCTATAATTTTTTTAACTTCTCTTTGATATCTTTGATTTTTTTGTTCAGCCTCTCAATCTGATCAGGTTTGGGATCGAGTTTTAACGCCTTTTCATAAAGCTCCCCTGCATTTTCGATGCGGTTTAGCTTTGAATAACAATCCGCAAGATGCTCTGTTATAATTGGGTCATTTGGGGTCAATTGGTTTGCCTTTTCAAGTTCAATTACTGCCTTTTCGTAATCCCCCAATTTAAAATAGACCCATCCAAGACTATCTGTTATATATCCCATATTGGGCTTAAGGGTCATGGCCTTCTGGATCAACTGGAGGGCCTCTTCGAGATTTATCCCACGCTCTGCATATGAATAGCCAAGGTAATTTAGGGCATCGGCATGGTTTGGATCAATGCGGAATACATCCCTCATCTTTTCCACCATCTTCTCAAACTGCCCCATCTTATCATATATGGCCCCTAACTGAAAATGGAGGTCAACATTCTCTTTATTCTCCTCAAGCCCTTTCTCAAGAACGAGCATGGCCTGTTGTAGCTTATTATCCTTTTCATAAAGGGCAGAGAGGATCAGGTAAAGATCCCCATCCTTTGGTTTTGCCCTTATTGATTCCTCCATGAGCTTTATGGCCTCTTCTTCCCTGTTCAGTTTTTTATAAATCAAAACCATGCTTCTTCTCGAGTCAGAATAGAGGGTAGATTCAGGTAGTATCTTTTTTAACTCCGTAATGGCCTGATCGAATGAGCCTTTCTCCACCAATGCTACACCTAAGTAATACCTTACCCTATCATCCTTTGGATGAGCAGCAAGGACGAAATTAAATTCTATTATCGCCTGATCTATCTTCCCTTGCTCGAGATAGATGAGACCAATCTTGGTTCTGATGTTTAGATCATCGGAACTGGATTTCTGAATCTCTCTAAATTGATCCAGTGCCTCATCATACTTCTTCTTTTTAATATAGACCTGACCTAAGCGGTTTCTGGCCTGTTTGTGCTCAGGATTGAGGCTTAGAATCTTTTTATAAACCTCAATGGCTTGGTCGGTATCGTTTAGGATCTCATATGTTATCCCCAAATCCATAAGGACTGAAAGAAGGTTAGGTTCAATACTCAGAACTTTTAAAAAATATTCCTTGGCCTTTTCGTAAGACTTCATCTCTATGTGGATTCTTCCGAGTGCATATAATCCCATAACTGAATTTGGTTCCATTATTAAAAAACGTTCGAGAATTTCGATAGCCTTTTCATATTCTTTATTATCAGCATAAAGGGAGCTGAGAAAAAGGTAACTCTCTTTATGTTCGGGTGAAATCTCGATGACCCTCTTATAGGATTCAATGGCCATTTGATACTCTTTGAGTGAAGAATATATCCCACCCAGAAGGAGATGCGCCTGGAGGTGATTCTTATCAAGCATAAGAGCAATCTTACATTCCTCAATTGCCTCCTTCATCATTCCCTTATAGATATAAAGGGAGGCCAATTCAGTGTGTAAGGAGGGCTCTTTTGAATCATAAAAGATTGATAACTTAAGTTCATCAATCGCCTCATCTATCTTACCCTCCTTTAATTTGAACTGGGATAGGAGAAAGTGATAGTAAGCTGAAGGTTTTGGAGTAGGGAAAGATTCTCCAAATGTAAAGGGGGAAGTAAAAATAAAAATTATAATTATAATTATCAAGGATATCAGATATCTCTTCATAATTTTAAGATAACATTGTTTTTTAAAGTAGTCAAACAAAGCAAGGGTTTCGGAATGGAGTCCTTAATCCATCACTCAGACTCAATTTCTAAGAAATCCCCTTCCCTTACCTCAAGGGATGCCTTGATATTTTTAGAGGCGATCAATTCGATCTTATTGGATGGATAGCTTTCAACGAGGGGGAAAACAATAGCTCCTTCTACCTTTCTGCCTTTTGTTCTGTTGTAGATCAAAACCTTATAACATACCCCTTTACAGAAAGAAGGCTCCTCAGGTAGAATCTCAATGCCTGGATTTGCCTTTAGTGCCTTAAGTGCCTCTAAGTCCTTCTCATCCGTTATCTCCAAATTTAATGTTCCTGGGTATGGATCAATAGAGAGTTTCTTAATAAATTGACTTCTCACCCAGGGAATCGCTGTAAAGCGAGCCCCTTCTCTTAGCCCTTCAACAATCCTTCCCCTTATCTTAATCTTTTATCCCTTTCCTTTTTAATTCCTGCTTCAACTGTGCGCTTCCCCATCGCTCAAAGAGTTGATGATCGATACCAAATAGGTCGAGGATCTTTCCAACCGTCTGCTCAATAATATCCTCTATAGTCTTTGGAAAATGATAGAAGGCAGGTACAGGAGGCATTATAATGCCTCCCATCCTTGTCACCTTCATCATCAGTTCGAGATGGCCTTCATGTAATGGTGTCTCTCTTACGAGCAGGACGAGTCTTCTTCTCTCTTTTAACATCACGTCCGCAGCCCTTACCAGGAGATTGTGACTGAACGAATTGGCAACTGCTGAAAGGGTCTTTATTGAGCATGGGGCAATCACCATCCCATCAACCTTAAAGGAACCACTTGCAATGGATGCACCTATATCTTCCACATCATAAACATGCGATGCCATCGATTCGAGTTCTTTGAGACTGTAGTCTGTCTCAATCATTAGATTCTTCTTCCCTGCTTGTGTGATAATGAGATGTGTCTCTATTCCCAATTCAGATAAGGTCTTTAGAACCTTCACTCCATAGGTTACACCTGATGCACCAGAAATTCCAACAATTATACTTTTCATCCAACACTCTCCTTAAGTGCCTTCACAACTGCCTGGGCGAATTCAGGACTATTGATGTGAGAATCTATCTCTATGATCTCTATCTCTGGATTGAGATGATTCTTTAGCTCATCGATAAAGGCCTTATCTGCCTCAGGGTCATAAAGAGCCCCTCCTTCAACACTTATTGAGGAGAAACCCTTTTTAGGTATGAGGAACTTAACCAGATGCTTATACTCATATTTATTCAGTTTTTCAGCTACTGACCTTGCAATAATCTTCATCTCTTCAACATTTGTCCTTGCCTGCACTCTCATGGCATCCTGAATCATGAGCCTTCTTTCTGCCAGTCTTCTTGAAACCCAGAGCTCATCTCCTTTGTCCCTCCTCTCAATGGGGCCACAACTGATCATATCGAAACCGCATGGGGCGATTATATAAGGGATGGATAGGCTTGAGGCAGCATCCAGACGATTGGGTCCTGAAGCCCTATTACCTCCAAAAAGATACTCACTGAAGCTTGCAGGGACAAGATCAATAAAGGCATTAAAGAGCCCCTGACTGACCAAATCTACTGCAGCCCTGTCTCCCAATCCTGTTGCATGAAATGAGACTATCTCATAATCTTTCTCCAGGAGTTCTCTTATATAGTGGGCTCCCTTTTCGCAGAATCCAAATTCTGTAATTGCAATTGATGAGCGTTTCTCTTCTCTTAAGGTTTCAGCACCCTCAACCATACCAGAGATTGCATTTGCCCCATTTATAGCAAGAGTCCTCACAAGGGGGTTTAGCCCCACTGTGTCAACGACACTATGCATGACCGTAATATCTCTTACACCAAAGTAGTCAGCCAGTCTTCCTGCATAGGCAGGCATGGCCGCAACACTTGAGATCAGAAGCTTCGGGACCCCAAAGGGAAGGGCCTTCATCGCTGTAATCGTCAGAAATGTCCCTGTCATGCCTGCAATAGAAATAATCCCCTGAAGTATTCCATCTTTATAAAGCTCCAGAATCTTCTTTGTCAACCCTTCGGCCATTATGGAGATTGCCTTATCCCTCTCCTTTGCGAGCATCTTTCTGATTTCCTCAATATTTGAACCCTCAATCCCTGCAAGCTCATCTGAGCTCACATCGGGTTTTAGTTTTGAAACAATAGCTCCTGTCCCGATACTTATGTCTATCAAAAGGGTTTTATGTCCCCTCTGTTCTATCCTATCTTTTATAATCCTAAGGGCTTCTTCCCTCTCATCGAGCATTCCCACAATTATTATAGCCATATTTCTCCTCCCACCAGGTTTTGATCAGAGTCCGTATTCCTTCCAGCGATTCCTGACCTTTTTTACCATTTCCTCATCGAGTTTTATCTCGATTGGTTTTCTTTCCCATTCAAAGGGGACACATGCATCCATAATAATACGGGAGACAATATCTCTCGACTCGATAGGAAGCGCAGGGTCAAGAGGGGTTGACCTTCCCCTCTTAATGATTTCTGTACTTCTAAATGGATCGTAACGCATGGCAAGGGCCCATAAGACCCTCTGGATATCATCAGCCCTTATATCATCGTCGACTACAATCACACCTTTCATACCATAATGGCCTGTTGTTGTGGAAATTACAGCAGTTCCAACATGCATAGAATGCCCGGGATACATCTGTTTAACCGATACAATCCCCCAGAATCTTCCCCCTGATTCAGGAGGTATATAGACAGATTGAATGCCAGGGATCTTCATATTTTCAAGGTCTGTCCATAGGGTGGCTGTTCGGTTAAGGGATTGAATCATATGGGTGTCTGTTACAGGTTTTCCAACAGAGGTGACCCAGAATATTGGATCATTCCTATGGAGAACCCTCTTAATGTAAAAAACAGGTTTAGGCCATTCCTCTCCTGTTTTGCCCGAATAATAGCCTGTATATTCACCAA
>JBBITW010000214.1:0-5484 GCA_037440525.1 Deltaproteobacteria bacterium | reverse complement strand
GGGGTGAAGTTTGACCAGTGCCGCAAGAAGTCCCTCTGGCTTTGGTGGGCAACCAGGGACATAGAAATCAACCGGTATTATCTGGTCAACCCCCTGAACAACACTATAGGTCTTAAATATCCCACCCGAAGAGGCACATGCTCCATATGCAATGACCCATTTTGGCTCAGGCATCTGTTCATAGATACGTTTAACCATAGGTGCCATCTTCTTTGTCAATGTCCCTGCAACAATCATTAGATCGGCCTGTCTTGGAGATGGTCTAAAGACTTCAGATCCAAATCTTGCAATATCCCAGGTCGCCATACTGGCAACCATCATCTCGAGGGCACATCAGGCCAAACCAAATGTTACAGGCCAGATCGAATATTTACGTCCCCAGTTGACAATCTTATCAAGGATAGGAAGAAAGGGGGTCTTCTCAAGGTATGTTTCTATTCCCATTCCAGTGCTCCTTTTTTCCAGATATATATGTAAGCTATAAATAAAATTCCAATAAACACAAACATTGAAACAAAGGCAAACACCTTTAATTGTTTGAATATAACTGCCCATGGATATAAAAATACAACCTCAATATCAAATAGAAGAAAAAGCATGGCAATGATGTAATATTTTATAGGGACCCTTCTAAAACTTGATCCTACAGTCGTCATTCCACATTCATATGGAGCCTGCTTCATGGCTGAGGGCCTTCTTTGGCCCAAGAGGTGAGAGGCAATTATTGCGAAACAGGCAAATGCGATAGCTATAAGAATATAAATAAGAATGGGAAGATATTCTATCAACATATACCCCCCCTGAAATTTGTGAAAACTTTCTTTTCCTCGCATAAAACTAAAAGATTATTTCACTTTTGTCAAGAGAAATTTTCAAAAATATAAATTTGGTTTAATTAATTGTTATTATTTATAAATTTGCTTTTGAACCTCTTATTTAAATTTAATAATTCAAAATTAGTGAAATAATTAACATACTTTTTGGTCTGAAGAAATAGAGGATTTGAAACCCTACTTCCCAGTCGATTCAGGACTTTTTTTAGAGCTCAAAAGAAATACTTGACTAAAATAAAATATTGTGCCATTTTAATGACAATAAAAATTTTGAAATGAGGAAATTTTTTAGATGGCTTCAAGGAAAGCCTTTGCAACGAAAGAAGACCTGAATAATTTCAAAGAAGAGATCCTACATCAATTTCATATAATATCTGAAGACATTTTAAGCCAGGTAAAACTGGTTGCTGAAGGAGTTCTTAACGTTAATGAGAGACTCGATAGAACAAGAGAAGAGCTAAAGGCAGAAATTGAAAATAAAACACAACCAATTTCGCTGGCAGTAATAGACCTGAACAAGAGACTCGATAAAACAAGAGAGGAACTAAAGACTGAAATCAAACAGGTAAGCAATCGGCTCGATGCAACAAGAGAGGAACTATACCAAACAAAAGAAGAACTAAAAACCGAAATCAAACAGGTAAGCAATCGGCTCGATGCAACAAGAGAGGAACTATACCAAACAAAAGAAGAACTAAAAACCGAAATCAAACAGGTAAGCAATCGGCTCGATGCAACAAGAGATGATTTAAACCAAACAAGAGAAGAACTGAAGAAAGAGATTCAGGAAACAAGGCAGGAAGTACTGGCATCCATTAAATTTTCCTATGCTGATCTGGATAAAAGAATAACTGCCCTTGAAAAGGAATTCCTTGAATTAAAAATTCGAGTGGAAAAGATAGAAGGTAGGTCTATTTCTTAAATCCAATCTTCCAAATTCCTCTCTAAATATTTTTCCTATCTAATTTGATCCTTTTAAACAACGATTCCCTTTTTTATCAATAAATCTTTCGGGCTTACTATCAGGCGGTCCATTCCGAGCTCTTTTAAACCAAGACCCTGTGCTAATCCAATCAATTGTGTAAGGTAGATTACTGGAATTGAATAAGAAATTTTTAGGGTTGGGAAAAGCTGACTATTGGATAGAAAAGATTATTGAGCAGTCTCAGCAAGAACTGATTATTTTTCTTCCTTTTCTATCTTCACAGCACAGACCTTAAATTCTGGAATCTTTGCAATCGGATCGAGAACCGGATTGGTCAGAAGATTGGCCCGGCTTTCCATAAAGTGAAAGGGCATAAACAAGACTTTTCTTTTTCCCCTTTCCGTTAACTGCACCTTTGTCGACACAGACCCCCGCCTTGAGGAGACAATAACTCTATCTCCATCTGCAATTCCAAGCTCAGTGGCGTCGAGAGGATTCATCTCGAGAAAACATTCTCCAATCTCTCGCTCAAGCGAAGGGGAATTCCTTGTCATTGTTCCTGTATGGTAATGGACATGAATTCTTCCAGTCGTCAACTGGAATGGATATTCATCATCGGGATTTTCTGCAGGAGGTATGTATTCAATTGCACTGAGTAATCCCTTACCTCTTGTAAATCGGCCCTGGTGTAGAAACTTAGTTCCCGGGTGTTCAGCGTTCGGACAAGGCCACTGCAACCCATCACCTTGAATACGATCATAAGTGATTCCTGCATATGATGGGGTGAGCTTTGCGATCTCCTCCATAATAACACCTGGAGAATCATAATCCATGGTGTATCCAAAACGGTTTGATAACTCCTGAATAATTCTCCAATCGGGTTTAGCCATTCCAGGGGGTTCGATAGCTTTCCGAACCATCTGAACCCTTCTCTCTGTATTAGTAAAAGTCCCGTCTTTCTCTGCAAAGGAGGTCCCAGGTAAAATGACATGGGCAAGATCAGAAGTGGGGGTCTGAAAAATATCGATGACCAATAGAAAATCGAGTGATTTTAATGCCTTTTCTACATGATAGCTGTCCGCGTCACTTAGAATCGGATTTTCACCCATAATGATCATACCCTTCACTTTCCCGTCCAGAATGGCTGGAAACATCTCAGTGGCTGTCAATCCCACCTTATCTGGAAGCTTAGTCCCCCATGCCTCTTCAAACTTCTGACGAACCAAAGGATCTGTTACTGGCTGGTAACCTGTATAAACATTGGGCAACCCCCCCATGTCACATGCTCCCTGGACATTGTTCTGTCCACGCAGGGGATTAAGGCCTGTCGATTCCTTTCCGACATTTCCAGTAAGCATTACCAGGTTGGCAAGGGACTTAACATTATCCACACCTGTTGTGTGTTGAGTAATGCCCATTGTATAGAGGATACTTGCACGTTCAGCCTTGGCGTAATACTGAGCGGCCTTCTCTAAATTAGCCACTGGAACTCCCGTGATCTCTGACACTTTCTCAGGGGGATACCTCTCAACTACCTTCTTTAATTCTTCAAAATTTTCTGTACGTTCATCAATAAAGGCCTGGTCCTGCCATCCATTCTTCAGAATGATATGCATCAGTCCATTTATGAGGGCAACATCGGTTCCGAGATTATGCTGGAGATGGAGGTCTGCCTGAAGAGTAATAGGAGTCTTTCTGGGATCAATAACGATTATCTTAGCTCCTTTGGCTCTCGCACGGAAGATGCGGGTGGCAATGAGGGGATGAGCAACCGAGGTATTTGAGCCAATAATAAAGATACAGTCGGCATCCTCGATCTCTTCTATGGAGTTCGTCATCGCCCCGCTTCCAAATACAGCAGCCAGCCCGGCCACCGTAGATGAATGTCAGAGACGTGCGCAATGGTCGATGTTGTTTGTTCCGATTGCTGCCCGGGTAAATTTTTGCAAAAGATAGTTTTCTTCATTTGTGCACTTAGCAGATGTCAATACACTAATACTATCTGGACCATATTTTTCTTTAATCTCTTTCAAGCGTGTGGTGGCGAGATAGAGTGCCTCATCCCATGAGGAGTCTTGCAAAGCATCGCCTTTGCGCACCATGGGTTTGGTCAATCGGTTAGGGCTGTTTATAAATTCATGGACCGTCCAACCCTTCACACACAGTTTGCCTCGATTCACAGGACTGGTCTTGGAAGGAAGGGTCCCAACGATCTTCCCATCAAGGACCTCTAAGAGCAATCCGCATCCACAACCACAATAAGGACAGGTTGTTAATACTGTTTTAAATTCTACCAATCTACTTAACCTCGATGATATTTAAGGGTGACTTCTCTTCTTCGTTGAATCCTGTTTTGTAGCCAAATTCTTCGCTCATAATGTCAGCCACCTTTTTATATAAAGTTCGTAAAGGAATTTGGGCCGGACACGCCTCCTCACATAGCCCACAATCAATACATCGGCCTGCCATATGCATTGCACGGACAAGATGAAATGATGGATTGGCAGGTGGAATTTGCCCCGTATCAATCAGATTAGCCTCCTCCAAGGTGCATTCTTTGCAGAAACACATGGGGCAAATGTTCCGACATCCTAAACACTTAATACACCGGTCAAATTCCTCCTTCCAGTGTTTTAGCCGGTCTTCCAACGCCATCTGGTCGATCTGGGCAACCTTTTGGCTATCTCTTTTTTCTCCTGCTGAACCCTCCACCATGATGTCTGGAAAAGGTTTCTCACATTCGCAGGCTTTGGCCAGTTCATCCGGACAACCGATTCCTATAGGAACGACCCTATCCTTCGACAACTGCTTCCACTTAAAGAGCTCAATCAACCCTCGCTCATCACACCCTCGTATCAAGACGGCAAACGTTTCCTGTGGATATTCATTTGCCAAACGGATCAAAATCTGATTAAGCGGATAACGGGCATCTCCTGGCCTACGATAATCTCCGATGGATAGGGAGATGAGTTCCTCGGGTTCACAAAAGAGATATGGCAGGATATGGCCATTCTCTTCCTTAAGGGCCAGGAATCCCTTAATTTTCTTCTCGGCCAATAGCCTTTGAACATGCTCCTTGACTTTCTGACTCATACTTTGCCTAAGCTGCCTCCTTTGCTTTCAAAGGGTTTGGCCCAATCTTTTTTATATCCTCCACAAATGCTGAAATCTCATGGACGAACTCCGAAGCCTCCGCAGAAGATATCCATCTCATTCTAATACGGTCTGGGTGTATACCCGTAAACTCAAGCAACTTCTGCAGTAACGTCAATCTTCTCTTTGCCATTACATTACCAGACTGGTAATGACATTCTCCAATTCGTCAGCCTGCAACAAAGACACCATCCACGCCAATTTGAAGCGCCTTCAGCACAAAATGTGGTGATATGTTTCCTGCACACATGACCCGTATTGTCCTAATAGATGTCGGATATTGCATTCTACTGACCCCAGCCAGGTCAGCTGCTGCATATGCTCACCATGTGCAAAGAAAGGAAATAATCTTGGGTTGAAACTCACCTGACATTAAATTTACCCCTTGATATTAAATTTTAATTATTAAAATATCTCTCATCCTTCCCTTCCTCCCCAAGGATATAGGGATAAGGTGATGGAGTTAGGCTACTGATGCCTTCTCGATCTGTGCGTAGATCTGCCGACTAGTGAAACGACGAAGTTGTGCACTTGCCGATGGACAAGTCGCTGCACAACCTCCACAGCCTTTAC
>JBBITW010000213.1:0-5553 GCA_037440525.1 Deltaproteobacteria bacterium | reverse complement strand
TTTTCTCAGACATCCCTGTTAGATCACTAAATTCCCCGCTTCAGTGAGGCATTACGATCAAAAGAATATTCCTATTGCATTTGGGAAAAAAATGTAGTATATAATTATTAAAAATAGGTCTGCTGAAAAAGCGGGCTTTCTGCCCGCTTTTTTTTTAAAACATATAATTTTTAAGGATATGAGACTATATGTCAAATGAGATTCTGAATAGGGTTCATAACCTTGCAAATCTTATTCTTTCAGACGAAGGGTTGGAACTGGTTGAAATTCAGTTTCGCAGGGAGAAAAGGGGATGGGTGCTTCGACTATTTATCGATAAAGAAGGAGGGATAACCCTCGATGATTGTGCCAATATCAGTAGGGAGATAGGAAGGTTATTGGATATAGAAGATTTTATTTCAGTTCCTTATATCCTGGAGGTTTCTTCACCTGGTTTAACACGTCCATTAAAAGATGAAAAGGATTTTTTGAAATATAGAGGTCGTCTTATTAAGGTGAAAACATTTTCTCCTGTTGAGGAGTGCAGGCAATTTAAAGGAAGGCTTCTTGGAATAACTGATAAGAATATTGAGTTAGAAGTATCAGGAAGGATTTTACATATCCCATTATCAAATGTGGCTAAGGCCAATTTAGAAATTGATTTTTAAAAGGAGATCTTAGCTATGCCATCCAATCTTAATTATGTAATTGATCAGGTAGGGAAAGACAAAGGTATTGATAGAAAGGTCATTATTGAAGCCCTTGAACAGGCCGTGCTAACGGCATCAAGGAAGAAATATGGCCATCAAGGGGAAATCGAGGTACATTATAACGAAGAGATTGGAGAAGTTGAGCTGTTTCAATTCAAGCAGGTGGTCGAAAAGGTTGAGAATCCAGCCACCGAGATATCCCTTGATGAAGCAAGAGAATTAGACAGCGAAGCCCAAGTCGGAGATAGCTTGGGGGTAAAATTGGATACAGATTTTGGTAGAATAGGTGCACAAACAGCAAAACAGGTAATCATTCAAAAGGTGAGAGATGCTGAGAGAGAGAATATTTATAAAGAATTTAAGGACAGAAAAGGGGATATTGTCAGTGGAACAGTTCAGCGCATGGAAAAGGGAAATCTATATATAAGTATTGGGAGGGCAGAGGCTATTCTAAATAATAAAGAGCAGATTCCAGGAGAGGTTTATCGTCAGGGAGAAAGGATCAGGGCTTATATTCTTGATGTCCAAAAGAGTTCTAAAAGTCCCCAGATAATCCTATCAAGAACACACCCTGGATTTTTAATCAAACTCTTCGAAATGGAAGTGCCAGAGATCTCCGAAGGGATAATTAAAGTTATCAGCGCAGCCAGAGAACCAGGAGAAAGGGCGAAGATCTCTGTATTTAGTTCGAATCGGGATGTAGATCCAGTGGGAGCATGTGTTGGAATGAAGGGTTCACGGGTTCAAAATGTAGTGCAAGAACTTAGGGGAGAAAGAATTGATATCATACCCTGGTCACAGGATCAGGCCAAATATGTATGTAATGCATTGGCCCCTGCAAAGATCTCCAGGGTATACATTGATGAAGAGAATAGATATATGGAGGTTGTGGTGGCGGATGATCAACTTTCACTGGCAATAGGAAAAAAAGGACAGAACGTTAGATTGGCTTCAAAATTGACAGGATGGAAGATAGACATTAAGAGCGAATCAAAGATGGAGAAAATCTCCAGTGAAATTATAGAGAGTTTTAGGGCTCTTCCCTATGTAGGAGATGTGGGGAGTAGAATACTTTATAATGAAGGCTTCCGTTCATTAAATGATTTGGCTGAAGCAGATCCTGAAGAATTAGCCAAGATTTTAGAGATTGATAAAGAAAAGGCAATGGAGATTGTGAAAAGTTCGCTTCAGATAACCAAGAAGGTAGATGATCAGACGGTTTCAGTGGAGATAGAGGGTAAGATTTTTGATTCAGTGGATAGAATTGAAGGAGTTGGTGAAAAAACCGCTGAGATTCTGAAGGCCCACGGCATAAAGACGATTTATGATGTTCTAAATACCAATATAGAAAAGCTTTCGACCCTTCCTGGGATCGGTGAAAAGAGGGCAGAAAAATTAATTCAATCTGCCCAGCGTTATGGAGAAGGTAAATAATTATGGCCCGAAGAAGTCACGTCCCAATCAGGATGTGTATCGGATGCCGTAGGAGAAGAAGAAAAGAAGAGATGATTCGATTTACAATAAGTGTTGAAGGAGATATACTTTTAAGTAGGAATGAAGGTAGAGGTTTCTATATATGTAAAGATCCAATCTGTTTTAATTTGGCCAAGAAAAAGAACCCTTTGGATCGAATCCCTTCAGGTAATAGGGCTTTTTTATCCCAATCAAATGAGAATATGAAAGGTTTGATATAAAGGAGGGAAGGGAATGGCGAAAATAAAGGTACTCGATCTTGCTACTGAGACAGGGGTTGAAGATGATAAGCTCCTTCTGAAACTTAGAAGGATGGGATTAAAGATTAAAGATAAAAAGGTGGTTGAGCCTGAAAAGATAGCCTTACCCTCTGACGAAAAGATTATCGAAAGAGATTCTGAAAAAGAGGTTGTTGAAAAAAGGGTCAAACCAACTGTTATTAGAAGGAGGACAAGAAGTCTTGAAATAAAAGCCGAAATCCCTTCTGAAGTTACTGAATTAAAAGAAACACAATTGAGAAAACCCCAAGTTGAAGAGAGGGAGAAGATTGAACCAGAAATAAAGATTGTAGAAGAGGTTCCTAAGAAACTCGTAAGACCTTCAAAAAAGATGGTAGAAGAGGAAGGTGTAATAAAAGAAGAAAAGCCATTAAGAAAGGTTAAGAAAACGAAAAAGAAAGCTGAAGAAATAGTAGAATCCCTTCCACCTTCAGAGGAGAAAGTGATAGAGGAAAAGGATGTCCTTTTGGCAAAGCCTCCTGAAAAAACAATTTCAATTGAAACTCCCCCTCAGGAGATAAAGGAACCTGAATTAAAAGAGATGGTGCCGGAAAAAAAGGAGGAGAAGAAAGAGGTCACCCCGAAAAAGATCGAGATTCCATTTCCCATTAAAGAGGAATTATTAGAAGAAGAGAAAGTCCCTTCCGTTGCTGTTAAAAAGAAGGGTTTTGGAAAAAAGCGAAGAATGATAGAAGAGAGGATGCTAAGGGATGAGGATATAGAAGAGGAGGGAAGGTTTGATAAAGAGATCGAGACAATTGCAATAAGACCCTTTAGACCATTGAAAAAGAAGGTGGTTTTAAAATCGCCAAAGAAGACAGAGGTTACTGTACCCAAACCCATAAAACGAATTATTCGAATTGCTGAGGTTATACCTGTTGGGGATCTGGCAAAAAGGATGGGGGTAAAGGGAGGAGAATTGATCAAGAAATTGATGGACATAGGTGTCATGGCAAATATAAATCAGGTCATTGATGCTGATTTGGCAGCCCTTGTGGCCTCAGAATTTGGCTATGAGGTGGAAAAGACTTCATTAGAACTTCAAGGTATTTTAGAGAAAAAAGAAGACCTTCCCGAACAATTAAGACCAAGACCTCCTGTAGTAACGGTAATGGGACATGTTGATCACGGAAAGACTATGCTTTTAGATGCAATTCGAAAGACCAATGTTGTGGAAGGAGAGGCTGGAGGAATAACGCAACATATCGGTGCATATGATGTGGAATTGGAAAATGGGCATGTTGTATTTATTGATACCCCTGGCCACGAGGCATTTACAGCAATGCGTGCAAGGGGGGCACAGGTAACAGATATTGTTGTTTTGGTAGTAGCAGCCGATGATGGAGTCATGCCTCAGACAAAAGAGGCAATTGACCATGCAAGGGCAGCAAATGTTCCCATAGTTGTTGCAATCAATAAGATTGACAAACCCAATGCAAACCCTGAAAAGGTGAAGAAGGAGCTCGCAGATCTCGGTCTTATTCCAGAAAAATGGGGTGGAAGCACACTCTTTGCAGAGGTATCGGCCAAGCAGAGAACAGGCATCAAAGAACTCTTAGAATTGGTTCTCCTTCAGGCAGAGATCCTCGAATTGAAAGCGAACCCCGATAAACCTGCTCGGGGGACAATTATTGAAGCCAAATTGGACAAAGGAAGGGGACCGGTTGCAACGGTGCTGGTTCAGGAGGGGACTTTAAGATCAGGAGACCCATTTATTGCTGGTGCCCACTACGGAAGGGTAAGGGCATTATTTAATGATAGAGGATATAAGGTTTCGGAGGCTGGGCCTTCTACACCTGTTGAAGTTCTCGGCTTTGACGATGTACCAGAGGCAGGAGAATCATTCATTGTTGTAACGGATGAGAGGATGGCGAAAGAGGTCAGTCTATATAGGCAGGAGAAGATACGACAGAAGGAGCTTTCAAAACTGAGCAAGGTCTCCTTGGAAGAGCTTTATGAAAAGATAAAGAAAGGAGAGGTCAAGGAGCTAAATGTAATTATTAAGGCAGATGTCCAGGGGTCGATTGAAGCAGTTAGAGAGGCACTTAAAAAGCTACACACAGAAGAGGTCAAAGTAAATATACTCCATGATGCGGTAGGTGGAATTACAGAGACAGATGTGAATTTGGCCTCTGCATCAAATGCAATCATCATCGGATTTAATGTGAGGCCTGTTCCAAAGGCTGTGCTTCTGGCTGAACAGGAGAAGGTTGATATACGAACCTATTCTGTTATCTATGATGCCATTTCTGACATAAAAAAGGCTCTTGAGGGATTGTTAGAACCCACGTATAAAGAACATCTCTTAGGCAGGGCACAGGTAATTCAACTTTTTAATATTCGAAAGGTTGGAACGATTGCTGGGAGTTTAATATTGGATGGAAAGGTAATGAGAGGTTCTCATGCAAGGGTTCTCAGGGATAGTGTCGTTGTATATGATGGCCGAATTGCCTCACTCAAGCGATTTAAAGACGACATAAAGGAGTGTGTCCAGGGGCTGGAGTGTGGTATCTGGATTGAAAATTTTAACGATATTAAGATAGGTGATATAATCGAATCTTATGAAATGGAAGAGATTCGACCCCAACTCTCATAATAAGAGTTAGGGCAGGGAAATCATATAAGAAGGAGAAGGTGAGATGGTAATAGGAATATGTCAACTGGATTTCTTAATCCCTGAGAATCACTCCCTTAAGGGAAAGCGACATATTATTAAAAAAATGATTGACCGTGTAAGGCATAGATTCAATGTCTCGATATCAGAGGTTGGGGATAATGATCTTTGGCAGAGGGGGAAGATAGGTATATGTACAGTTGGTAACGATCGAAGGCATATCAATTCAAGCTTAGATAAAATTATTGACTTTATTGAAAAGATGAATCTCGTTGAAATGATTCAAAGTGAAATGGAGATTCTCTCTATATAGTATAAAAAGGAATAAGAGATGGAGGGAAAGAGGTCAGAAAAAGTGGCAGATCTTATACAAAGAGAGGTCTCTGAAATGTTAGTGAGAACAGTTAAAGACCCTCGTATTGGTTTTGTTACAATTACAAAGGTTTCTGTCAGTGAAGATTGTCGAAGGGCCAAAATCTATTTCAGTGTTACAGGAAAC
>JBBITW010000212.1:0-5605 GCA_037440525.1 Deltaproteobacteria bacterium | reverse complement strand
CTTGGAATATCAATAGCCCTTTCTTCCCTGATGGCCAAATTACTGGAAGAAAAATGAATTTTTTAAATACAAAATTGTATTTAAATTTGTATTTTTTTTCTTGACATTTTTATTTCTTTCTATAGAATATATTTGAACCTAAATTCCTTCTCCATTCATTTTTCATCAATACAGGGATAAAAAGAATGCCCAATGCATGGGAAAACGTTTATCAATATTTGAGGGACCAGATAACCTATGGTCATCTCCATCCCCGCGAAAAATTGGATGAAAAGGATATCTCTTTAAGGTTAAAAGTCAGCCGCACACCTATTCGCGAGGCCTTCAAACAACTCCAGGCAGAAGGTTACATCACAGTGGTTCCAAAGAAAGGTAGTTTTGTTACAGAATATTCTCCAACTGAACTTGACCAGATCTACAGGATTTTAGTTAAATTGGAGGGACTGGCAGTCCATATGGCCTCCATGTATTTAAAACCTAAAGATATTGAAGTCCTTAGACATATGAACAGGAGAATGAAGCGTTTTTCAGAAAATAATGCCTATAAGGATTTTATGGAGGAGAATGTAAGATTCCATACATTCTTCTATGATGGTGCCAGAAACAATGTCCTTAAGGACCTAATCTCTCAACTGAGAAAGAAGGTCTTCAGATACCGCTATTTAGGAATCACTATCCCTGGCAACATTGCCCTCTATGTCGATGATCATGAAAAGATTATAAATTCCCTGAGAGATGGCAATAGCAAACTCGCATCTAAATATATGGAAGCCCATATTGATAGGGTGAGAAAAATCCTTATCGACTTTTATAATAGATTTTCTTAGTCCTGAAAGGAGGATAATTTATGGGTGAAAAGATAGAGGTTACAATTTTTAGATACGACCCAGCAAGGGACTTTAAGCCTCGATATGAAAAATATGAAGTTCCATACAGGGATGGAATAACTGTTCTGGAGGTTTTGAGGTATATCTATGATAATTATTCTCCGATTGCATTCCGTTACGGTTGTCGAATTAAAGCATGTGGCACCTGTTCTGTGATGATGAACCAGAGGCCTGTGCTTGCCTGTAAGGAGAGGGCACAAAAGGTTATGACAATAGAACCATTACCCATTTTCCCTGTTATCAAGGATCTTGTCTTTGATTTTGATAGATATTTAGAGAAACGAGCAAGGATAAGACCCTTCATAGATCCTCCAAAGCCAACGGTCGAGATGCCAAGGGCCCTGAGCTATGAAACAGTTAATCGATACAGGGAATGTGAGGTATGTATAGAATGTCTAATCTGTGATGCGGCCTGCCCTTTGCTTAAAGATTCAGGGAAAGGTTTTTCAGGCCCATCAACCATGCTTGAGATAGCACGTCTTTACCGAGAACCACAGGATGATGGTGATAGAATCCGCATTGCCACTTCAGAGGGTCTGCTTCGGTGTGACCTTTGTGGAAAGTGTAGCGAAGTTTGTCCTGTAGATATAAAGGTTCATGAAATCATAAAAGATCTTCAAGAAATGGCCCGGAAAGAAAGATAATATTAATTCATATAAGAATGCAATCATCAGGAGGTTTAAAATGAACTCATTTGAGGTTTATGAAACAGATGTTCTTGTTATTGGTGGAGGTGTAACAGCAACAAGGGCTTCAATTTCAGCCCATGATGAAGGTGCTCGGGTCATCCTGGTCGATAAGGGAATTGTTGGGAAGAGTGGTGGAGGCCCTGTGGCTTATTCGGTAACGGCCGCATATATTCGACCTCCTGATAGTACAGAGATTTTTTATCAGGATATGATAAAAAGTGGTCAGGGTCTAAATAATCCCCATCTTGTAAGGGTTTTTGTCGAGGATGTTGCTAAGGGGAAAGTCCTTGAACTTGAAAAGTTTGGCATTGTTTTTGCGCGAACTCCGGAAGGCAATCTGAATCTGAGGCAGATGGGAGGCCATAGTCATCCGAGGGACATTGCCTCTTTTCATGCAGCCTCAATGGTGAATGTCCTTTTTTCAGAAGTGATGAGAAGGGATATAAAGGTATTTTCTGAAATCATGATCATCCGCCTTCTAACAAAACAGGGAAGGGTTGTTGGTGCGGTTGGCCTGGATAAAAAGAGAGGGACTCTTATCGTTTTTAGAGCCAAAACAACCATTTTAACGGCCGGTGGCGCAGGCCAGGCATTTGGAGCGGGTGAGCTCTCAGGATACACAACAAATCTTATGGAGATTACAGGGGACAGCTATGCAATGGCCTACAGGGTTGGAGCTGAACTGGTTGATATGGAGTTTGTCCAATCAATCCCAGCCCTTGCCTACCCTGATATATATCTGGGAGTCCTTCTCGGTGAACCTTCAGCTACTAATGCCAAACTTTATAACTCCAATCGCGAACGTTTTATGCAGCGTTATGATCCCGAGAGGTGGGAAAGGACAACAAAGGATGTCCTTGCTTCTTCTGTCCTCAGAGAGGTGAAGGCAGGAAGAGGTACCCCACATGGAGGGGTCTGGATGGACTTCAGTGAGACACCTCCTGATTCATTTGCGATATTCCCCCTTCCATTTAAAGAGATGGGAATCGACCCAAAGAAAGACTGTGTAGAGATGATCCCTGCAATACATTATTTCATGGGTGGTGTCAGGATAAACGAAAGATGTGAAACCTCTGTTCCAGGCCTTTATGGAGCAGGAGAGGCTGCAGGAGGACTACATGGAGCAAATCGTCTTGCAGGTTGCTCAACCGCTGATTCGAACGTCTTTGGCGAAAGATCTGGAAGGTATGCCGCCATCGAAGCCCTGAGGATGTCAGTCCCAGGAATCAACTGGGAAGAGGTTTCGGAGGAAAAGGATCGTATTCAGAGATTACTGAGGAGCTCTGAAAAATCGCTCGGGATATCACCTTCTCATTTCAAGAGAAGGATTCAGGCTATACTCTGGGATCATGTAGGGGTTTTAAGAAATGAAAAGGGACTTACAGATGCACAGGATAAGTTCAAAACCCTTAGGCAGGAGTATGAAGAAAATATTCGCCTAAGAGAGAACTCTCCGAGGTTTAACTATGAGTTAATAGAAGCTCTGGAGGTTCTTAATATGATCGAGGTTGGGGAGATCATCGCAAGGTCTGCCTTAATCAGAAGAGAAACAAGAGGAGGACACTATAGGGAGGATTACCCGAAGAGGGATGATGAGAACTGGTTAAAAAACATCGTTATAAGAAGGGATGACAGCGAAATGAAACTCGAGGCAATACCTGTCGTAAAGGTTTGATAAAGAATTTATTAAAGAGGGAATCTTACATGAAGGAAAGGGCTAAAATTGGGTTCATAGGATTTGGAGAGGTTGCACAGACACTCTCAAAAAGAATGAAGGAGATGGGTGGAGATATATTTTGCCACGATAAGTTTCCTGAGAAGATAAAAAAGAGGGCAGAGGATTTAAATATCACCCTACTCGGAAATATGGAGGAATTAATCAGATCGTCTTCAATCTTACTGTCAACAATCTGGCCAGATGCCGCATTGGATGTTGCTAAAGAGGCATCAACCCTTCTTTCTAAGGATCAGATTTATTGTGATATGAATTCAATCTCTCCTGAAACAACAGAAGAGATTTTTCGTGTAATTAAATCGAGAGGAGGAAATTTTGTCAAGATTGGAATCATGGCTGCAATCCCTGATCGTGGATATCAAGTCCCGATGCTTGCTGGAGGAGAGAGGGCAAAGGATGTTGAGGAGATACTATCCTCTCTGGGTCTAAATATTAAAGCCATAAGCATTGATCCAAAACACCCTGCAGCAATGAAAATCCTCAGAAGTGTCTGCCTAAAAGGAATTGTTGCCCTTGCCTACGAGATGCTGAGGGGGGCTGAAAAGTATGGAATCATGGATGAGATACTTGAATCAGCCTCTGAGGTAATGTCAAAGTCATCTTTCAAGGATACAATAAACAATTGGTTGACAAATTCGACAATTCATGCGCGAAGAAGGGCCAAGGAGATGGATGAAGCCATAGAAACTCTAAAAAATGCTGGAATTGATCCTGTAATGTCCTTGGGCACAAAAAGGATTTTTGAAGAGATTGCAGATTTGAGGCTGGATGAGTTCTTTAAGGGAGAAGCACCAAAGACATTTCATGAAGTTTTAAAAAAGGTGAAGGAATTTAAATCGATCACATATGGGAAAAAATAAAAAATGGAAGAATTCATTAAAATAGGAAGACGAATTCCAAAGATTGATGCATTGCCAAAGGCTCTTGGTGAGGCCAGATTTGCAACGGATATCTATTTTCCCAATATGCTTCACGGTAAGATTCTTAGAAGTCACTATCCTCATGCACGAATTTTAAGGATTGAAACAGGAAAGGCAAGGAGGCTCAAAGGTGTAAAAACTGTAATTACAGCTCGAGATGTCCCTGATGTGAAATATGGTGCCCTTGTAATGGATATGGGAATCTTTGCCCGTGATAAGGTCAGATATATTGGTGAAGCCATTGGAGCTGTTGCAGCAGTAGATGAAGATACAGCAATGGAGGCACTTGAATTGATAGAGGTAGAATATGAAGAGCTTCCGGCTGTCTTTGATCCAATTGAGGCCATGCTACCCCAAGCTCCGATAATTCACGAAGATCTCAAAGACTATATAACCCTATTCCCGAGGACTGATAGGAGCATGAGGGGAAATATCAATTACCATGCAATTATCAATCAGGGGAATATTGAAAGGGGATTTTCGAGTTCAGATATTGTTCTCGAGGATACATATAAAACTCCAAAGGTTCATCAGTCCTACCTTGAACCACAAACCTCTGTTTCACAATTTGATTCTGAAGGCCGTGTTACTGTCTGGACAACGACTCAAAGACCCCATATCAATCAGGCCATAATCTCTTCTGTATTGGAGATTCCCACATCAAAGATCAGGGTCATCCCCTGCCATGTGGGTGGAGGATTTGGTGGCAAGAGCAGAACACTTGTTGAACCCATATGTGTTGCCCTTGCCCAGAGAGTAAAGTCTCCAGTCCGTTTAAGCCTCACGAGGGAAGAGGAATTTACATCCACAACTACCCGACACGGAACAATAATAAAGCTCAAGACAGGGGTAAAAAAGGACGGGACTTTCATCTCATGGCAGATGGATTTGATATACGATGCTGGGGCTTATGCACCCACTCCAAATGCTGTATGGCTTGGTGCTCTTACAGCAGCAGGTCCTTATCGTATTCCAAATGTAAGAATAGAGACATTCTCTGTCTATACCAATAAGATGATGTCAGGGGCCTTCAGGGGCTATGGAACACCTCAGGTAAATTTTGCGAGGGAATCACATATCGATCTCATAGCTCATGAACTGGGGATTGATCCACTTGAGATAAGGCTTAAAAACTGTTTTGATGCTGGAGATAATCTACCAACAGGCCAGAGACTTGTAAGTGTGAATGTGAAGGAAACACTCTTAAATGCGGCAGAAAAGATTAAATGGAAGCAAGGGATAAAAAAGGATGGGATTGCCATGGGAATATCATGTGGATTCAATCCATGCGGAGGATTTGCCACCTCCTGTATTGTCAGGATGAATCAAGATGGGACTGTGATGGTAAGCTCAGGGGCAATGGATATGGGACAG
>JBBITW010000211.1:0-5755 GCA_037440525.1 Deltaproteobacteria bacterium | reverse complement strand
TATGCCTGGTATGCGGATTTTCCTGACCCTGATAACTTTTTAGGAACCCTTTTTCACTCCAGATCTAAATACAATTTTATGGGATATCATAATCCCCATGTAGATCAGATGCTCGATCGAGCAAGGACGGAGAGAGATTACCTGAAAAGAATGGAGATTTATAGAAAGATCGAAGATATAATTTTAGATGATGCCCCCATAATACCAATGGTAAACCATCTCTATCAGATGGTTTATCAACCCTATGTCAGAGGTATTGAGCTTAGTGCACTTGGAGGTCCTTATATCCCCATGAAAAAAATCTGGTTGAAAAAGCTTAAATAATCTCGTATATCAAAATCGAGATGAGTTTCAAAAAAGTTTCCAAACCTATTCGTTTACAGACCCGATTGATCTTCTACTCTACCCTGATCATCCTCTTCCTCATGGTGGTTGTAATCATCTTAGTGGAAAATCGACAATCCGAAACTATCCAGGAGGAGCTTCAGAGGCGGGGCATGGCCATTGCCCGTAATCTTGCCGGGGTAAGCACCAATGCCCTTCTCACCTATAATTACATTGTCCTCGAACAGAATGCCGAGAAGGTTGCCCTTGAGGAGGATATTGTCTATGTCATCATCCATGATAAAGAGAGGAGGGTTGCGGCCTATAGTGGCCACAGTGAAAAGCAGGGGATGATCCTTACGGATGAAGTGAGCCAAAAGGCCTTAGAAACAAGAGGGCCATTGATCCAGTTAGCATTTCATAAAGGTAAACGGATCTTGGATATCTCAATCCCTGTTTATATCAAAGAGTCCAAGGAGAAGTGGGGAACAATCCGTATCGGCCTTTCTCTCAGTAGAATGGTAGAACAGATTTTAAAGACCCGGATTAATCTATTCATCATGGGATTTTTTGCTATTGTCGCTGGTATTCTCGGATCGATCTTCTTTGTGAGACGTATCACCCGACCAATCTCTAAATTGGTAGAGACAACCATATCTGCCGCACATGGAGACCTGGAACATACTATAGATATTCGAACAGGAGATGAGATTGAGGAACTTGGCAAAAATTTTAATCATATGATAAAAGAGCTTCGCATACACAGAAACCAGCTGGAGGAACGCCTCAGCGAGATTACATCCCTAAAAGCCTACACAGATAATATCCTCTCATCCATGACCAATGGACTCATTACAATCGATATGGAGGGAAGAATCGTCACAGTAAACGAGATGGCCAAAAGGATTTTGATAAAAGATAATCAACAGCTAATAGGAAAATCCCTCTCAGAGGCATTAGGTTTAAAACATCCAATCCATAATATAATGAATTTGACATTATCACAAAGAAAGGCCATATCCCACTCGGAGATAGAATTGGAGGGAAAGGATGGGAGTCTTTGTTTAATAGCAAGCACTGCACTAATCACTGATGGAAGGGGGGAGACGATTGGTGCGCTTATGATTTTTCAGGATATTACGGAACTAAAGGACCTCGAAGAGAAACTTAGGCAGGCTGATCGTCTGGCTGCCCTCGGGACACTCTCTGCAGGGCTTGCCCATGAGATTAAAAATCCCCTCTCTGCAATTAAGACATTTGTTCAACTCCTTCCAAAAAAGATTGAAAGCCCATCTTTCATGGAGAAGTTTAACATTACTGTTCCGAGGGAGATCGAGAGAATCAATCAATTGGTAGAGGATCTTTTGGAATTGACAAGAACGAGGAAGAGACCCTTTGTTAAAATTGATGTGAATCATTTGATTTCACAGGTCATTGAACTCCATGGAGAGGAAATGAAAAAGAGGGATATTATATTTGAGGGTCATCTGGAGAAGAATATTCCATCCATATCTGGTGATTCGGATGGCCTTTATAGAGCATTCTCCAATCTGGTGATTAATTCTATTCAGGCAATGCCTAATGGAGGAGTTCTATCTATATCATCCAATTTTGAAAATAAAGACTCCCCGACAATTAAAATCACCTTTGTTGATACAGGTATTGGAATGGACGAAGAGACTTTGAAAAATCTCTTTAATCCCTTCTTTACAACAAAGGATAAAGGAGTTGGGCTTGGAATGGCCCTTACCCGTAAGATTGTTGAGAACCATAAAGGCACAATCGAGGCCATAAGTAAAAAGGATATGGGAACAACCTTCATCTTAAAGCTACCTGTTGTAATTTTTTAGAGTTGCCTATAAAAATAGGCAATTTAATTTGCTCCCCAAAAATATTTCTCCTTCACTGATTGATGGTAATATATTGAATTTTAAGCATTTTTTAAAATTCTTCAAATTTTTAATAAAATGGCATTTTATTTGCTAATATAAAATTAGAATCTAAGTTGAGCGATTCTTAATAGACTTGCTCGATAAAGAAATTTATTAATCGGAGTAAAAAGATGGCAAATATTTCTAATCGTATTTTGGTTGTAGACGACGATCAGGGAATTCTCGACTCCTTCGAGGCACTGCTCGGTGACCGTTACGATCTTCTAAAGGCAGAAAGTGGATATGAAGCCCTACGCATACTTGAATCTGAAACACCAAAATTAATCTTCTTAGATATCAAAATGCCCGGGATCAATGGAATTGAAATATTGAAAAGACTGAAGGAGGAAGAAAAAAATGTCGAGGTAGTAATAATTACAGCGCTTGTTCATGAGAAGATAGAGGAAGAGGCAAAATCCTTTGGAATCTTTGACTACCTTAAGAAGCCCATTGATATCTTTGAGGTAGAAAGGATTGCTTCACAGGTTCTTTCATAGATGGGTTTTTTTCGAGATAAATAGAGGTGAGGATGAAAGGAATACAATTTAAGAAGGATCTTCATTGTAAAGAAGGAGATCAAAATTTTGGCATCAACTATCAAGAATTAGTAGAAAAGATCCCTGCTACAACCTACATCACTTCCCTTGATGAATCCGGGAGGAGACTCTATATAAGTCCTCAGATAGAGGGAATGTTGGGGTTCTCAATATCCGAATGGTTGACCGATCCACAACTCTGGTTCAGGCAGGTTCATCCTGAGGATAGAAAAAGGGTATTGGCCGAATTTTTTAAAAGTCTTAATGAAGGTCTCCCATTTAGTTCAGAGTATAGATTAATCTCCTATGATGGCAGGACAGTATGGGTTCGAGACGAAGCGATACTCGTAAGGGACGAATCTGGAGGATCGCAATTCCTGCAGGGATTTATGTTTGATATATCGGATATTATGAGGACAAAAGAGGCCCTTCAAAAGAGCGAGCTGAAATTTCGAACGATTTTTGAAAGAACAGCCCTTGGTATCGGCCTTTTCAACATGAATGGTAAACTCATGGAGAGCAATCCTTCACTCCAGAGAATACTTGGTTATAACGGAAAGGAACTATATGGTAAGGCATTAAACGAATTGGTTCACCCCGAGGATGAGATGATAGATTTAGAACCTTATAGAAGGCTTCTTTCAGGCCGTCAGGAGCATTATTATACAGAGAAGCGTTATATCCGAAAGGACAGTAGTGTGATCTGGGGACGCCTGAATGTCTCACTCGTAAGGGATAAAGAAGGTGAACCACTATATACCATCCATATGATTGATGATATAACAGAATGGAAACAGATGGAGATTCAATTTCTACAGGCCCAAAAGATGGAGACTGTAGGTCGTTTGGCAGGTGGTATTGCACACGACTTAAATAATCTTTTTACCATACTGAGTGGATATAGCCAGCTCTCACTTCTATCCCTTAGAGAGGATGACCCCCTGAGGGGGAACTTAGAAGAGATTAAGAAGGTCACGGAGCGCGCCTCTCAGTTAACCCATCAGCTTCTCACCCTTAGCCGCCGTCAGATTCTAAATGTTAAGGTAGTGGATTTGAACCTCCTTATCAGGGGTATGGAGAAGATGCTGAGCAGGGTCATTGGTGAAGATATAGAATTTTTCACAGTTCTTGCCGATGATCTCGGAAGGGTCAAGATCGATTCCGGTCAAATGGAACAAGTGATTCTTAACCTAATTGTTAATGCAAGAGATGCAATGCCAAAAGGGGGGAAACTGGTTATAGAGACAAAAAATATCGAGCTCGATGAAGAGTATTGCAGAACTCATCTCGGAACAAGGCCTGGCCCCTATGTGATGGTTTCAGTAAGTGATACAGGATGCGGAATGAGTCCTGAGGTTAAGGAGAAGATATTTGATCCCTTTTTTACTACAAAGGAAAAAGAAAAGGGAACAGGACTTGGCCTTTCGACTGTTTATAGTATAGTTAAACAGAGTGGGGGAACCATCTGGGTCTATAGCGAACCGGATAAAGGGACAACTTTTAAGATCTACCTGCCTCGGGCTGAGGAAGAGATTGAGCAAATCCAATCAAAAGATGATACAGGTGAACTGCCAAAGGGAAATGAAAGAGTCCTTCTGGTAGAGGATGAACCTTCAGTAAGGGATTTATCTGCGCATATTCTTCGTAAACATGGTTATACTGTTTTTGAAGCTTCGAATGGAGATGAGGCATTGCGTATAATTTGTGACCACATAGAAGAGAGAATAGACCTGCTCATTACCGATATGGTGATGCCCCAGATGGGAGGAAGTGAGTTGTTTGACCGTGTAAAAGCTCTTCAGCCTGAGATCAAAGTTCTTTTCATTTCAGGCTATAAAGATTCTTCAATCATTCATTCAAATGGACTAAATTTGAAGAAGTCCTTTTTGGAAAAACCCTTCTCATTAAATGTATTTGTAAGTAGGGTTCGAGAGATACTGGATCAAAAAGACTCATTTACAAAAGGTGAATAAAATGGTAACATAAAAATATATTTGATGAGAATGACAAAATTTTTCTGCTACACAATCCACATTATTTTACCTCTTATAATCATTCCTTATATCAATGCCCAGCCTCTATTCGAAGTAGAGAGGGAATCCTTTTGCAGGTATGTAAAGGGTCATGAACCTGTAGATTCTTTTTTTGAGGTAGCAGAGATAAAGAGAGGAGAAGGGATATTCTTCTGGATGGAGGTTAAAGCAGGCGAGAGGGCATTAACCATGCTCGAGGCAAAGGGTGAATTGCCTATCTATCATGCCTGGGCTTCAGATACAGGAGTTACTGACATTATTAATATAGGGATTGGAAAAGGTTTATGGGAGGAGAAGAAAGGTTTGATAGTAGATGAGCTAAGGAGGCGAGGCTTTTTTACATGGAGAACACAGAGTTTTAAACGAAATCTAAAAGAGGGGAGATGGTATATCTCTATCCTCGATGCCAATAAGAAACCTGTATTTAAGATAGGAGCTGGAAGAGAAGCCCTCAGGCCTCAAATCATAATAAGGTTTATTGATAAATAATTTCCTCCATGCAAAGAAGAGGCTCTATAGTTTTTGGCCTTAGAGAAAGGAGAAAGAGATGCCAAAAAATGTGCAAGAGGGATTGCAGGAATTGATTCTACAAATTACTAATGATCCTTCGATGGCTTCAGATCAAAAGATAAAAGTTCTTGAAAGTCTACAGAAGCTCTCCACTCCCCTTCAATCTGATCGCTGGATTTTTCGTCTGGTTGTGGCCTTTTTGGGCCTTGCAGTTTTATTGACAATCGTTGGTGGTTTCTACTTAAGCATTAAAACCGCCGTAGCTATTCCTGAAGGGCTCATCGCACTGGGTTCAGCTGCTGTTGGAGCACTGGCAGGCTTATTGGCCCCTTCTCCAATGGCAAGGTGATTTATCCTAAAAGAATCTAACCCGTCACTTAAATGGGGCTAAGTTAAAAGATCTGGCAGGAATATCCTCGAA
>JBBITW010000210.1:0-5774 GCA_037440525.1 Deltaproteobacteria bacterium | reverse complement strand
GCCCTTTCTTTATATAGAAATCAAATGTTTCTTTATACTGATCTGGTATCTTCATCATTCACCTCCAATAATCCACCCTTCATCCCTCCTTCCCAAGAGATATGCTGCGATGTCTTTCTGAGGGGTTAGCAGAACATAAGAATCTTTCCTTTCTAACATATTGATTCTATAATATTCTTCACTTTGTTTAGAATGACAATAGGGTCATTTCTCATAATTACGACGTAGCCCTCAAATAGGGGGTTAGGGTTAATATTACACCTTTACATCAATATCCCAAAGTGGTTCATCATTATCAATGAGTGGACACCAAGTATCTACTTGAAGCAAAGTTCCGCATCCAGGGCAGATATATTCTTGATAATGAGTGATAGGTTCTACACCCTTACTTACCTTCTTTGTTTCACGGAGGTCTCTTACCAATCTTAAGGCATACTTCTTATAATTATCCCCCGCTGAGCAAAATTCGTTTCCACACTCCCTGCAGCATATCACTTTAGCTCCGTCTACCTTTTCCACAATTTCCAAATATTCACTTATCCTGATTAAAATTCTCTTCTTATTTGAGGGATCTAATTTTATCACAGTCCTTCCCGGAGAAAGCATTTGCCCTCTTATCAATCTCTCCTTTTTGATTTCTTTTCTTCTCTCTTCAGTCTTTTCATGTTCTAATTCGAGGGTATCAGGGTTTACCACCACACCATAAATTTTGGCTGCGGTCTCTAAGGTAACTGCATTATCTTTCACATCTTGAACCACTTTTTCAGGATCCCGCTGGAGTGGGTCTCCATAACCACCTCCACAGCCAAAAGAATAGCCTATCAAACTGTATTCAGGGACATGGATTCTGATTCCTCCCAATTGTCGTTCCATTTTAAAATCAAAACTTTCTCTTACATTTACTCCCCATGGGGGAGCCAGTTCATCATTACTTGCTGGATATATTCCATTTGAAAATTTTTCTATGAGATCCTCTTTTGAAGTTAGAAGAAGTATAGAATCCCCTAAATGCCCACCCATGGGATATCCACCAAAGAGACCAAAACCTCTTGCCTCTCCTCCCTCTGGCCCGGGCAAGTAATCTGTTGTTAAGTCCTTCGTCCCATAAACCATACATAGAGATTCTAAATTCATTCCACCTCTAAATTTTCCATATCCACCACTATCTATTCCATGCCTCTGGGCGAAATAGAGAAGGGGATAATAGGTTTCAGTCCATTCCACATCAGCACCAGCAGATCTTGGATTTACATATATTCCTCCTGTATTATTTCCATCCCTTAATGGAGTTGCTCCTTGGCCACCAACGAAGAGGTCATATGTTCCCTGCCCAACTACTCGACCATATTGACTGTGCCCTCCATACCACACACCAGGACCAAAATTTGTGACACCACCACTTAAAGCTCCCCAGGAGGCATTTACATAATCATATAATCCTGCCGCAGAGAGCATTTTAGCAAGAGCTCCTGCAGCAGCAACAATTAAAGTAATACCAGCTTGTGTTCCGAGGCCACATGAAGCAGGGAAACGACAGTTTAAAAATGAGCCCTCTGGAACATGGTAATTCACCCATTCCATAACATCTGAATTCCAGGGGATATTCCATAGGAGCGCAGCAGCCAATGCAGAAAAAAGACAACTTCTCGAAGAGGGAAGGGCAGCATTACAATAATCCTCAGTCTGAGGAGATGCTATAACATCAAATGAAAGCTTCTCCCCTTCTTTTTTTAATGTACATATCACTTTTAGTGGAAGGGGTTCTTCCTTTCCTTCGACCCGTTTTGTCCTGCTGATATAAACCCTCTCGCGCCACGTACCATCAGGTAATTTTTTTAGTTTTTCTCGAAATGCTCTCTCCGCATCTTCAGTAAGTTTCTTACAGGCAGTTTTCACAAACTCGATACCAAATTTATCTATTAAACGCAGATAGCCTTCTGTGCAGACATTATTTGAAGCTATTCTTGCGAGGATATCCTGAGCAACGAATTCGGGATCCCTACACTGCTGTGTTATGGATTGGAGTGCATCTTTTCTTACCCTGTTTCCTTCGACAACTTTTAAACCTCTAATTCTTACACCCTCATGAAAAATTTCTGATGAAGCCCCACGGAGTATTCCACCTACATCGCTTGTATGCGTCATTGTGCCTACCCAGGCAACCCGTTCACCTTCATAAAAAATTGGTTTGATAACGATTTGATCCATAACATGAGTGCCAGCAATATATGGATCGTTATAAAAAAATTGATCACCTTCATTAATACCTGGATTTTCTTCATACTCCTTAATTGCGTGTCTGATTGAATCGGCAGAACCCATAACATGGAATAAGGTCCCTGCCGCGGTTAATATCCCTTTTCCATTTCCATCATAAAGAGAAGTCATAAACTCCCCACCTTCAACGATAGCAGGTGAACCTGAAAC
Organism: Deltaproteobacteria bacterium; assembly: GCA_037440525.1. GTDB lineage: Bacteria > Desulfobacterota > BSN033 > BSN033 > UBA1163 > JBBITW01. The sequence continues at coordinate 3,347 of JBBITW010000210.1, read as the reverse complement.
CATAGCAACAGCCTGTCTGCCTTCTTCCAATACACTGTTAAGTCGTCTCACAAACACTTCATATTTCACAGGATCTAACTCTGTTTTCATCGAAAAGGCCTCCTTTATTTTTAGAACTAAAATTATTTCAAAGCTCAAGAACTATATTCATAAAGCGATCTACTTTAGCAACTTTTTCAGGTGGTATTACTATCGTAGTAGTTTTACTCTCTATTATAGCAGGTCCATCTATTATATAATTAGGCTTAAGCCTTTCATATTCATAAATAGCTGTTCTAATAAAATCCTTGGTGATTTCAGGGAAAAATACATCACGGTAGGCTTTTATAGCTGAATTTGAGTTAACCTTTGTCTCAGGATAACTTTTGAGTAAGGGTTTTGCTACCCTTCCCACTGCATCTATATCCATCGAGACTGCTTCAATACCTGCCCTTGTATAAGCAACTCCCTTCCCATATATTTTTTCAAAGTCCTGAGCCCATTGTTCAATTAACCATTCTATATCCTCTTTAGTTTTATATTTTCTAGGAGATAGAGGAACTGAGTGATAGAGTACTTGTCTTGCCCAACGCATATTAAAGGTATGTCGAAATTCTATGTCCTTTCGTTTGAATCCTTCTTCCTCCATATCTTTAGCTAAGGAGTCTTCTAATTCTTTGATTTTTGAGTTCAAAATCTTAGGATCAACAGGCATTTGATAACCTAAAGAAATGGACATAGTTCTTATTATATCTGCACCTGCGATACCAAAGGCAGAAAAGACCGCAGAAGTAGGGAAGCAGTAGACTTTTTTAATACCAAGTTCTCCGGCAAAATAAGCTGCATGCATTGAACCTGTTCCACCGAAGGCATAAAGCACAAATTCTTCCGGGGCAAGTCCAGCCCTCATTGTAAAAATTCTTATAAGATCAGCCATATGAGAATTTGTAATAGTAAAGATGCCTGCTGCTGCTTCGATGACACTCATGTTCAATGGATTCGCAATCCTTTCTTTTATTATGCTTTCAGCCTTTGCCTTGTTGAGCTTCATTCTTCCACCAAGAAAATAATCAGGATTTAAGAACCCCAAGATAAGATCAGCATCACAAACAGTCGGTTCTGTGCCTCCTGTATCATAGCAAACAGGTCCTGGTAGAGCTCCAGCACTCTCAGGCCCCACATACAATCTCCGCAGTATGGGGTCAACCCGAGCAATCGTCCCGCCTCCAGCCCCAATGGAATCAACCTTTATCATAGGTAACATGACACGCCATCGTGAAATAATGGGTTCACGTTCATAGCTCCATCTCCCTTCACGAATCAGAGAAACATCAAAACTTGTTCCTCCCATATCAGTGGATACCACATTATTATGGCCTAATAGACTGGATATATATTGACTGGCAATAACTCCTCCAGCAGGCCCTGAAGAGATTGTCCTCACCGGTGGAACCTTATCCCAGCTGAGAAGACCGCCATTGGCCTGCATCACAAGCAATCTCCCTTTAAAACCTTCCTCACGAAGTTTTCTATCTAAGTTTTTCAAATAATTCTCCATAACCTTACCAATGTAACAATTTAAAATGACTACATTGGCCCGGCCATATTCCCTCTTTAAAGGAACCAATTCATGAGAGAAGGTTAAATAAAGGTTATGATTGGGATACATTTGATTAATTAGTTCTTTCATCTTTTGTTCATGAATTGGATTTACATAACTATGAAGAAAGCTTACTCCAATAGCTTCTACTTTTTCATCTTCGACAAGAGAACGAATCTGTTTCTTTGCATCCTCAATATTTAAAGGAACAACAATATTTCCTCTAAAATCTATCCTTTCATATACTCCTTTAAGACGTGACTTTGGAACTAATGGTTCTGGCTTTGTAATCGTAAGCATCTTTTTTACTTCCTCATCACTCAGTCCATCCACCCTTTGAATGGCACGACCAATGAGTGTTGTATCTTCAAATCCTTTAGTAGTGATAAAACCAACCCTTGCCCCTTTTCTAACAATGATTGCATTTGTTCCCACTGTTGTTCCATGCTTTAACATGGAACATTTGATGAGTAAATCCCTTCGTGATATTTTTATTAATTTTGCTGCCTCTTCAATTGCGTCCATCACGCCTACAGAAAAATCATGAGGGGTTGTTGGTGCTTTTGCAATCGTTGTGTCTCCATTTTCCATATCGACAATAACGGCATCTGTGAAGGTTCCCCCTGTATCGATTCCGATAATATATCTCTTTTGGCTTTCTGACATTTCCACTTTTCCTCCCTCGTTCGTATTAAACTAAAAAGATTAAATTTAATAATATCATCTAATAGGGTAATGATTTAACAGTGTTATTCCCTCCCTAATGCCGACAGGAAAGGTTGAAGACTTAGCTTACTTTTTAAGCTTAGGAATTCCTAAAAGTTCACGAGCCTCATCAGGGCTTGCTATCTCTCGACCTAAATCCCTGCCTATCCTTGCAACCCTTGCAACCAGCTCTGCATTACTTTTGGCCAGGACTCCTTTACTATAATATGGATTATCCTCAAATCCTACTCGAGCATGACCCCCGAGAAGAATTGATTGGGTAACCGCAAGAGTTTCTACTGGATACCAAGGGTTGTAAAGAGTGATTCTTCGGGAAGCTGGTCAACAAGATGAATCAGGTTCTTTGGTGTAAATGGGGTCACATTTTCTATTGTTCTTTCCATCCCCATGCAAAAACTAATCCAGTAAGGCTTGAGAAGAAGCCCCTTTCTGATAAGATCATTGACCTCCACCATTCCACCTACGGTATATACTTCAGGTTCTGGTTTGATTCCTTTTTCAAACATCATTTTTGCAGCTTTCTCCACAAATGCCCTTGTCCAGAGAAATATCCTTTCAGGGGGCCCTGCGAGAACTGAAACCCCTATATCAAGGCTTCCCATTTCAGGATTTGGCTCAAGGGCTTCAAGCCCCTTATCTACAGCAGCAAATAGAAGGCCTTCAGGAACATCTTTAAGATTACTCTTCATCACCTGTCCAGGACCTCGGCCAGGAGAAACACTATGCTGGATAATGATATCACATCCCTTTTCACGAATACGTCGGTCGATCTCTCGAAAGACATTGGAATCTGTGGTCGCATTTCCTTCTTTATCCCTTGCGTGAATATGAACAATAGAAGCCCCTTCATTCCAAGAACGATAGACTTCTTCTGCAATCTCTTCTGGTTGAATTGGAACATTAGGATTAAAATCTTTCATTAGCCAACTCCCTGTTGGACAAACACAAATAATAAGTTTTTCTGTCTTTATCATTTAATATAACCTCCAATCTCTTGCGTTTTATAAAATCTATTGAATCATAATATTAGGTAACCATAATG
>JBBITW010000209.1:4209-5831 GCA_037440525.1 Deltaproteobacteria bacterium | reverse complement strand
GAAGGGTTTGGAACACTACCTCCCCAGTCATTCCAAGATTTTTTCAGTGCTCTCTATTTGAATTATTGACATTATTTTCTTTAAAAGAAATAATATTATTAAGGAGTTGAAAGAGGAGGTCTAAAGATGTTTGATCAATCCTGGGAGGATTTCTTCGACTTCCGCTTTGGCCCATTCAGGATGGGTGCCTCTCTCAGGCCCTTCAGGGCCAACTACTCAAGGACAAAAGAATCCCACATTTTGAGACTCCGTCTTGACCCTGAACTTAAAAAGACAGATGTAAAGGTTAGGCTTCTTAAGGATGGTATCCTGGAGATTGAATGGCCAAGAAAGATAGAGGGAGAAGAGATCCCTGTAGAGTAAAACAAAAGAGTCCCTTAATTTGACTAATACCTAATTTTTGTGATATAAAGATTCATATTCAGGTGGCAATCTGCCGAAAAGGGAACCCTGTGAGAATCAGGGACGGCCACGCCGCTGTGATCGGGGACGAAACTTGCCGGATCCACTGTCTCGTATGTGAATCGAGATGGGAAGGGGTAAGGAGGCCTTAACCAAGGCCATTGTAGGGAGATCCGTAAGTCAGAAAACCTGCCTGAATATGCTTCACGATAGGTCTTCGGTGGGAGGCTGTGAAGGCTTAACGCCAAAAACCCGGTCTTTCTTCTGAAGATCGGGTTTTTTTATTTCTCTATTTTCAAATCATGTACAGGAACAAACAGGTTATGATGGAAAATAAAATCAGAATCGGGATGAAGGGATGGCAACTGAAGATCTTTTTCCCCCTCTCTATAACCATCCATTCTATCTTCTTCCTTTTTAGCTCTCTTTTTCTATCGGACTTTAAAGTGAACCAATTTCCTATTTATGAAATTAAAAATATCGAGGTCTCCGTGATTCTTCCTGCTATTGAAGTCAATTCTGAAAAAAATGTTAAACTGAAAGAGGTGGATAAGAGTGTATCTATAATGAATCACGAATCATCAGACATAATTAAGGAGGAAAACCTTTTACCGAAGATAGAGATGAAGGAAAAGGTCTTTCATGAAAATCAACCAGAGGCTGAAACTCATCCAATTGCTAAGGAAGAAAAAGAGGTCGCTAAAAACAATGATTTAAAATTGACTAAAGTTGAGATTGAAGAAAAACCTCTATTTAAAGAGAAATTAAATCCATTACCTCTAACAATAGAGCCAGAGGTAAGAAATGCCCCTGTGAGTATTTCACTTCCATCTCAATCAGAATTTTCAAAAGAACCTATACCGAAAAAAGAGACAAAAGAGAATGTTTTTCATGAAAATCAATCAAAGACCGAAACCCATCCAATTGCTAAAGAGAAAACAGAGGCTTTTAGCAACAATGAGCCCAAAGAAATGGCAGAGATGAAGATTTCCAATAAACCATTAGAGCCTCTTCCCCTTAATGAGGTGAAAGTAGCCGTTAAGGAACCATCACCTTTATTGAAGGGTTCAAATTCCCAGAATGAAAAAAAGACGATTCCTTTAAATGATATAAATAAAGATATCGTCACAGATACCCCAAAGAGCACAGAAAATGATAAAATATTTAATCTAAACAGATCGAAAGAAGTATCTAATCCTGTGGAGGATTTAATAAAATTT
>JBBITW010000209.1:0-4109 GCA_037440525.1 Deltaproteobacteria bacterium | reverse complement strand
TGAAAAAACCCTTATCTTAACTCAGCCCAGATATGCATATAACCCAGTTCCCCTTTACCCTCAAGAGGCAAGAAGGAAGGGATATGAAGGGGAAGTGCTTTTGAGGGTGGAAGTCCTTTCAGATGGTCGTGTTGGAGAGATTGAGATAAGACGTTCATCAGGTTATAAGGTGCTTGACCGCTCTGCAATAGATGCAGTTAAAAAGTGGAGATTTACCCCTGGGATGAAAGGAGGGGAAGCAATATCTTTGTGGGTGAACATCCCGATCAAATTTCAATTGAGATGAGTCGAATAGTCCAATATCTCATTTTATATATAAGAGACAGAATCAATTTGCGAAGCATATGGTTCTTTTTGATTCCCACGCTATTAGTCTTTGTTTTTGAAATTTTTTGTTATGCCTCTATTTTAAAAATGAGGGATGAAGTGGGAAGGGAGGTAACCTTTAGCTTTCCTCCAAAGAAGATTGTATCATTGGCTCCCAATATTACTGAAATCCTCTTTGCCCTCGGTCTCGATGAAGAGATTGTCGGTGTATCGATTCATTGTAACTATCCTGAGAAGGCCAAGAGTAGGCCTCGGGTTGGAACCTATCTTAGTGTAGATTTTGAAAGGATCGTCAATCTTAGACCCGACCTTATAATCGCAACAGGGGCAGGAAATCCAAAGGATGTGGTTGAACGTTTAGAGGAACTGGGGCTTCAAACCTATGTAGTATTCCCTAAGAACTTCGATGGTATCCTGCAAAGTATCATCCATATTGGACAGGCAGTAGATCGGGAGAAGCAGGCCTCAATGATCATCCAGAATATGGAGAGCCGGAAAGAAAGGATTGTCAGGCTCACCAGGAGGCTCAATAAGCCAAAGGTTTTTTTCCAGATAGGAGAAGCACCTATCTTCACAGTTGGAAAAGGGAGCTTTGGAGATAACCTTATCAATCTTGCAGGTGGTGAAAACATTGCAGGAAATGAGAAAGAGATGTATCCTCGATGGGGGATAGAAGAGATTTTAAAGAGATCCCCTGATGTTATTATCATAAGCTCCATGAATCCAAAGGGAGATTATGATAGGGTTCTTAAAGAATGGGAGCGATGGAAGGTGATCTCAGCAGTAAGAAATCGAAGGATTCATCTTATAAACTCTGACCTTGTGGATCGACCATCACCAAGAATTATTGAGGGATTGGAGGAAGTTGCAAGGATTCTCCATCCAGAAATATTTAAAAAATAGATTTCTAAATAAATCTAAATTGAGGAGACCTCTGAAAAATTATTTAAAAAGAGTCTTATAGACTGGGGAGGTGGGGGTGAAAATATTCAGGTTAAGGCAAAGGTTAAGAAGCCGGTTTAGGCAAAGTGAATAGGTGAAGAAAATTTTTTCAACCAGAGTTGAATCCACCTGTGGCAGAAAGACCAATTGCCTGACCTATAAACAAAACTGGTTTCTTAGCCTTAACCCTCAAACCACCACTCTTATTTTTTATTTTGTTAGCAATTTAACTTCTTAATGTTCGCATTCGAAGGGTTTGGAACCCTACCTCCCCAGTCATTATGGGACTTTTTCAGAGACCTTTTTAGAGATTCTTTCCAAAAACCATATGAAGATTGTAACTCTTAGGAAGGTTATCATTATATCTTCTATCCTTAGTGCCATTTTAGTTTTTATTATCCTCCTTTCAGTCACAATAGGAAGCGTTAAGGTTAAACCATATCGTTCTATCGAAATCATTTTCCATTATCTCCTTGGTATTCGTGAGCAAGGGGTTGAGACAGAAAGTACCATTATACTCTCTCTTCGTTTCCCGCGGGTCATAATGGCAGCTATTGTTGGGGCTGGGCTTTCTATCTCAGGCGCTACATTTCAGGCCCTTTTAAGAAATCCACTTGCTGATCCATATATTCTTGGGGTTTCAAGTGGAGCGGCTTTGGGTGCAATAATTGCAATTCTCCTGGGACTTGGCACCCTTTCTTTTAGTCTTCCCCTCGCATCCTTTATAGGGGCACTTGGTGCCATTGGAGTTGTATTCTATTTTGGTAAACAGGACGGAAAGATTCATCCCAACACACTCCTTCTTGCAGGGGTTGTTATCAGTTCTTTCCTTTCTGCAGTTATAATGTTCTTCCTCTCCATTACCCAGAAGGAAGAGCTTCATACCATTATCTTCTGGTTAATGGGGGATTTTAGTTTCTCAACTCCGAAGGCCACCCATGTGATCCTCCCATATATTCTGTTTGGCTTCTTCTTCCTCTATATCCAGGCCCGTGAATTGAATCTAATCCTGACAGGAGAAGAGGGAGCAGTGCAGATGGGTGTAAATGTTGAGAGATTGAAACTTCTTTCTTACATTCTGGCTTCCTTGATCACAGCCGCTTCTGTCTCTGTCTGTGGTCTCATTGGTTTTGTAGGTTTGATAGTCCCCCATTCAGTAAGAATGATATTTGGGCCGGACCATCGTCTCTTACTGCCTGCTTGTGCACTCATAGGGGCCTCATTTCTAATTGCCTCAGATACAATTGCGAGAACCCTTCTTGCCCCTGTGGAGTTGCCCGTAGGTGTAATTACAGCGGCATTTGGTGGCCCTTTCTTTGTCTATCTCTTAAGGAGAAGAAAAATTATAAAGGCATTATGATTGAGATCGATTCTGTATCCTTTCGTTATCATGTGGATTGGGTTCTGGAGGATATATCATTTCAGGTTGGGAAAGGTGAATTCATAGGGATTATTGGCCCAAATGGCTCTGGAAAGACAACACTCCTTAAAATCCTCTATCGTTTTCTATCTCCTCAGCGAGGAGATGTCTTCCTCGAACTCATTCCATTGAGGAGGATGAGTCGAAGGGATATTGCAAAAAGAATTGCTGTCGTTTCCCAGGAGAGCTATCCTCTATTTCCTTTTCGTGTAATTGAGATTGTCCTAATGGGTCGTTCTCCATATCTTGGTCATCTGATATTTGAAAATGAGAAGGACCTTGAATGTGCGAGAAAGGCCATGGAGTGGACAAATATACTTCATATCTCTGAAAGACCCATAGATGAACTCTCTGGTGGGGAAAGAAAGAGAGTCTTTATTGCACGAGCACTCGCTCAAGAACCAGAGGTGATCCTCTTGGATGAACCTACGGCTAACCTCGATATCCACCATCAGATAGAGTTTCTGGATATTATAACAATGCTAAATCAGGACAGAGGGCTTACCATAATAATGGCATCCCATGACTTGAACATTGCCTCAGAGTATTGCGATCGCCTTATCCTACTTCGGGGAGGTAAGGTATATAAGATTGGTTCTCCAGAGGAGGTAATTACGAAGGAGGATATTGAAAAGGTCTATGGATGCGATGTATTGGTTGATAAGAATCCCATCTCCCTCAAACCCCGGGTCAATCTCTTTAAACAGAGAAGTTCATAAAATTTTATCCAAAGCTGAGCAATTTTTTACAAAAGCCTTTTCCACCAAAGGCCGCTCTGCTTTGAGCGGATAATTATTATCTAAATTGAGCGATTCTAAATTGTCATTGCCAGGCGAAGCCGAAGCAATCTTATAGATTCCTCGCTCCCCTCGGAATGACAATTCAGACATAAGCTTATCTGCTCCAGACGGATGAGAATCGTTCAAATTTAGGTTTTAGTAAATTATATGCTTCTGGCTATCATAATAACCCCACCTCGCCTCCCCTTATTTTAAGGGGAGGTATGAAGGGATTAACTGATTGCTTAAATCCTTTTTCAGAGCTCTCCTTAAAAAGGTCTCTGAAAAACTTATAATGAAACCAAATATGGCAAGGGACAAGCCCTTGCCCTACGCCTTAGATTCGTTAATCTCCCGTAGGGCAAGCCCTTGTGGCTTGCCGAACCCTTATCAAGGTATCATTTATTTTATGCTCCCATTAATAAATAATATAGATGTTATGGTAAATAATACTTCAGGATTTTTTAAGAAACCTTTTAAAGAGACCTCTGAAAAAGTATTTAAAATGAATTTTATAGACTTGGGAGGTGGGGTGAAAAAGCCTTCGAGCGGATACCTCTAAAAGTTTAGCACTAATGATTAAAACCCTGAAAATGCTTGATTCCTCTTAAACAATTGTAAGCAATTATCATTCCCCCTTG
>JBBITW010000208.1:0-6016 GCA_037440525.1 Deltaproteobacteria bacterium | reverse complement strand
TGAATCCTCATGATTTTATAAGATTTTCTCAGACATCCCTGCCAGATCACTAAATCCCCCGCTTCAGTGATGCATTACAAATCGAATTAAAATAGGCTTTACTTTTTTTCCTGAATCTGCTATTTTTTAAGTGATTTAGTTCCCTAAATTCTTATTTTAAAAATTTTAAAATATAAAGGTATTTTCTGATGTATCTCGATTTTTATGGCTTTCGAGAAATGCCTTTCAGCCTTACCCCTGATCCCCGTTTTGTCTTTTTGAGTAATAATCATAAGGAGGCCTTTGCACATATTCTCTATGGTATTAACAATCGATCTGGATTCATAGTCCTCACCGGAGAGGTAGGCTCAGGGAAGACAACAGTCCTGCGTGCCCTATTGAGCCAGCTTGATGTGGGTCATTACCGCACAGCCCTGATATTCAATCCCTGCCTTTCACCAACAGAACTTCTTCAAAATATAAACCGGGAGTTCGGTATTCCTATTCAGGATTCAAATAGCTCAAGTCTCCTCAACAACCTTAACCTCTTTCTTTTACAGCAGAATGGAGAGGGTCGTATCGCTGTTCTCGCCATAGATGAGGCACAGGATTTGGAGACCTCAGTGCTCGAACAGATCAGGCTTATCTCGAACCTCGAAACAGACAGGGAAAAACTGATCCAGATTGTTCTTGCAGGACAGCCCGAGTTTATCAATATCTTAAATAGGAATGAAATGCGGCAACTCAATCAGCGTGTAACAGTTCGTTATCACCTGAGGCCACTGGATTTTGAAAATACTGTTAATTATATAAACCATAGACTTGAGGTGGCAGGAGGCAGAGGTGATTTAATTTTTTCAAAAAGGGCTATAAAGCAAATATATAAATATTCAGGTGGTCTTCCAAGACTTATCAATGCTGCTTGTGATAGGGCCCTTCTTGCTGGATACACAAGAGACAGATTAAATATTACCTCAGGGGTTGCTAAGGCAGGAATCAGAGATTTAAAAGAGAATGTTTCGTTACCAGATATGAAGAGAAGAAATCTTATTGCGATCCCGGTTATTGCAACACTTACAGTACTTTTTTTAGGGTTTATTCTCTATTTTTCCTGGAATGATTTCATAGAAAGATTTAGTCCACCCCAATCCATTGAGAAAATCAAAGAAGAGGCAAAAAGAGATATCCCGCCTGAAGAACAAGCAAAAAGGGATACTATCATTTCAGGCGAAGAAATTTTAAGTCAGTTGAGAGCTGAACTCTGGGGGGTTTCAGAAGTAGAAAACGTCCAAAGGGCCTTCAACTCCCTGGCAAAATTCTGGAATGTTAAACCATTTGGAAAAAGTTTCAATTTGGATCAGTTAAATGAAATTGAAATTTATTTGCAGGAACGTAACCTCCGGCTATACAGGTTTTCTGGAAACTTGGGTTTACTTCTTCGTATTGATTATCCGGCAGTTTTGGAAATTACCATTCCAGGGATGGAAGGAAGGCGCTTCATCTCTCTTTTAGGTATTGAGGATGGGAAACTCCTAATCGAGCCACCAATTTCAGGAAGGAATCTCATTTCGATTGGTCAGATAGAGAATTATTGGTCAGGTCATGGTTTTCTTATCTGGAGAGATCATTTGAAACTTTTTTTGAACAATATGACATTAGGAGCAAAAGGAAACCATGTAAGAAGGCTTCAGGGCCTTCTCAAAGAAATAGAAGTTTATCATGGTCCATTGACAGGAATTTATGATAATGATACTGTGTTGGCAGTAAAAAAGTTTCAGTCTTTAAAAGGAATCTCACAGGATGGTATTGCCGGAGCTCAGACACTGATGCTTCTGTACAGATCCATCGATCGATTTAATATACCAAAGTTTTCTTCGGGAGTAAGATGAGCCTGATTCTCGATGCATTAAAAAAACTTGACCGTGAAAAGTCATACCGACGCAGAAGGGTGATTAATATTGCTACTGATATTCTTAAATCCGATTACTACCATTCTAAGAAAAGGTTTCTTAGGTATTTTATTGCCATTTTCGTTACTGCTCTCTTTGCTTCTGCTATCACTTATACCCTGATTGAAAAGTTTGGTCTTTTATCAAAATCATCACCGCCTGCCAGTATTGATGCCCCTTTGCCAAGTAAGACAATAAAAGTTCCTCAATACCAACCACCACCTCCACAAACATTCAAAGAAGCTCGAGAAAAGGAGAATGATACTCCGATAAGTATCCAGACTCCAAAGGAAAGCAAAATACCCGTACCCCAATCTAAAGAGGAAAGAGAGAACCTGAATATTATCAGAAAGGATTTAGATTCGCTTCCTAAGGAATCAAAAAAGACAACGGAGAGGGAGATTATCTCTCCGCCCTCACTTACCATATCGGCAATTGCCTGGTCTGAAGAACCATCAGAGCGTATTGCAATGATTAATGATAAGATTGTTAGAGAAGGTTCTGAAATCCAAGGAGCAAAGATATTAGAAATACTACCCCATCAGGTAAGATTTTTTTATAACGGTAAGACCTTCGAAGTTTCTTTATCCCCTCGATAAGGATTTACAGAATATAATTAAGTTTTTGAACGATTCTTAAAGTAATCTTTGAGGATTAATCTATGATCAAATGCAATCTCAGATGGAAGGTTTGATTCATTGAAGATTCCAATCCCCTGAGCATCGTCTTTAGCTTTAGGAATCCCTTTAGCTTTGGCTATATAAACAGTTGAAATACTATGATGTCTTGGATCTCTTTTTGGATCTGAATAGGTATGAAATTGTTTTATTAATTCTACTTCCAAATCTGTTTCTTCTCTTGCCTCCCGTAATGCAGCCTCCTCAAGAGATTCTCCGTAGTCTACAAAACCACCAGGTATTGCCCAACCATGAGGTGGGTTTTTTCTTTTGATCAGGACTATGCCTTTCGATTCCATTTCAATTATTATATCCACTGTCGGAATAGGATTGCGGTAGACCTCGATTTCATAGTTGCAATTAGGACAACGAATGGTCTTTACCATTTTTTGACCTCACTTACTTTTTGAGATTAAATAGAAAGTAGATATTTTCTTATGAAATCAAGGGCAATAATAGAGGCCCTTTCTTTAATGGCCAAGAGTTCTCCACCCAATATAGATTCTTTGCTTTCTAATCCAGATGGTGTATCAAGGCAATAAAATGACTCCATCTTATATTCACCTTCAAAATCTTTATTTAATATTCTACCAAGGCAACTAAAGCCAAGTTCTCCCCCATATTCATTTCGAACTCTTTTTGCCATAAGGGATGCTAATTGTTTCGGGTCGTTATTAATAAAATCGAATTCTACCTTTGATATCCTAAGAAATCTTTGAATAGATATTTCTGATGATAGGATCAAACCCTGAATAAATGATTGGCTCTCTGTGTTTGCTAATTTATTTGATATTAATCCCCCTGTAAATGTCTCTACAACAGAAATCTTAAGCCCTAACCTTTCCATTTCTTTGCAGATATTCCCTTGAAGAGTTTCATCATCTTCACCATATATCAGGTTTCCGAGTCTCTTTCTTATCTCTTTTTCAACCCCTCCTATGAGGCTTGAGGCTTCCTCCTTATTATCTGCCTTCGCTGTAATCCTTATTTTAATATCACCTATTGAGGCAAGTGTTCCTACAGAAGGGTTTTGATCTTGTTTCATCAAATCTTTTATTTGAATACCGATAGCGCTCTCTCCCAATCCACAGACACGCAACACCTTATAATGAATAATTTGGTCTTTTAAATTGAATCTTTTTCTTAAATAGGGAATAACAGTATTTTCCATCAAAAATTTCATCTCATGAGGGACTCCAGGAAGCGATATGATGACATAATTCTTGTTTTCAACAATAAAACCAGGTGCTGTTCCTTTAGGATTTTCTATTGGAATTGAACCATACGGGATATATGCCTGTTTTCGATTATTTTCTGTCATTCGAAAACCACGTCTTTTAAAAATCCCCTCTATCTGCTGCATGAGATGGGGCTGGAAGATAAGTGGGCATCCACTGATATGAGCAATCACATCACGTGTCAGGTCATCTTCAGTAGGACCTATACCACCTGTGGTAATTACGATTTCAGATCTTTTTATTGCCTCACTTAAGGCCTCTTCAATTCTATGAAAATCATCCCCGACTGTTTGAGTCCTTATAAGCTCAATACCGTTTTCTGAAAGGATTCTTGCTAAATAGGGGGAGTTCGTATCTATAATTTGACCCAATAGTAATTCTGACCCAATTGCAATAACCTCTGCCCTTCTCATTAATTAATCCAATTTTAATTTGAATCTAAGTAATAAATAATAACATTACACCTTATAAATGGCAAAATTTAATAAAGGGTATTCGATATGAACTTACCATTTTGTCCATGAATGTACAGAATTAGTATTATTATGGAAGATTATCAATGTGGAAAAATATTTTATGAAAACATTCTAAGGAAGGAGTTTAAAAACTTTCTACTTCTTGGGTCGATTTCCTCGAATTTTATCCCCGCCTCATTCTCTTCTGGAGATGTCCATCTGACCTCTCCACTTCCCTTAAGCATAAAGAAATCCTCATAAGTCTCAAAAGATACAATATCCCCAATGTGAAAAATATCTTTAAAATTCAATGGGATATCAGCTTTTAATTTAAATCCTCCACAGGATATATTCTCGATCCATGCAAGAATTAGAGATTGACTATTTGGAGACTTTATTGTAATCTGGGTTTCTAAATCTATTCTTGGGGATTCCCTTCTATCCCAAAAATATTCTTGAGCATAATTCATTTTTTGACCTTTCTCTAACATTATTTTTAATTAACTAAAGAGCAAATAATATGCCAAAAAATTGTAAGAATGTCATTCAAAAATTTATAAATTTCTAAAGTGATTATGTGTAATGGATAGGTTAATGATATCCAATTAATCGGTGGCTACAAAGATAAAATTTCTCTGAGGCAGGAAACTTTTCAGAAAGAAGGAGAGTCTCATGAAGAGTATAGAAAGACTCTCCTTTTTCTCTATTATATTCCGTTCCAATTAAGGGAAACCTTTTCAGAAGGTAGTGGAATGATAAAAACAGGTTTTCTTGTCCGATTTAAAACTGAACTTGAAACACTACCTAAAAAGGTATGGGCCAAAAATCCCTTACCGTGGTTTCCAAGAACGATGACGTTACAATCCTCTTTTTCAGCAGTATTAAGGATTTCTTCCGGAGGGTACCCTTGAGAAACCACTATTTTTGATATGAGTTCCATGCACGGTGAGCCTATTTCATTTTCTGCCTTTTTGCAGAATTCCTCTAAATGTTTTTTTATCATTTCTATAGTCTCTTCCCTTTGTCTCTCCCTATCCTTAGCAGTCATTCCAGTATATGCTTCAACATAAGCAGGAATGGGTTCAATGACATGGAGTATTACAATCTTTGCCTCTCTTCTCTTTGCCAGATCTACTGCATACAAAAAGGCATAGGATGAATTTTTGCTTAAGTCAGTTGCATAAAGAATCTTTTTAATTTGTGGAATCATTTCTCTCCTCCTTTCTTCCATCATCTATGATTTAAGATGGAAGTTATTTTTTTATTATTTCTGACATAATTCTTACCATCTCTTCTGCAAATTTGATTATTCCCTTATTTGGCGCCCCTGGCCCGACTCGAACGGGCGGCACACGGATTAAGAAACAAATTACTCTTAAAGGCGATTCCCCATTAAATTAAAAATACTTGAAAAAACAATAGGTTACAAAATCCTATTTGGAATAATTCTGCTTTTTTTGAATTTTTTTGCTTGAAACAGTTACACTTTAGTTACACTATTCTTATAGAAATTTCAAGAGCTCGATAATTTTTTGTGGTTATTTTCAGGACTTCTTTACAGGTGGATTCGAACTTCTGAGTCTGGTATTCTAAGATAAAGTCTATACTTACCTCCACCCCAAAGAACATAAGGGGATTATAGGAACTTTCACGTATCCGTTGGAGAGTAAAACCTACTCCACCTGTCATTCCGAGCTCCTTCTCCTGTCATTCCGAAC
>JBBITW010000207.1:0-6040 GCA_037440525.1 Deltaproteobacteria bacterium | reverse complement strand
TCCAAACCCTTCGAATGCGGACATTAAGAAGGCAGATTGCTTACAATCGCCTCAAAGAAAATCAAGAGTTTTCAGGGTATTAATCAATAGTGCCAAACTATTATCGGTATCCGCTCGAAGGCTTTTTCACCCCACCTCCCCAGTCTAAAAAACTTTTTTAAATACTTTTTCAGAGCTCTCTTAATCTAATCTTTGACAACCTCATCAGGACTTGCTATCTTTCCTTTAATTGCACTTGCTGCGGCAACTGCAGGATTTGAAAGATAGACCTCACTCTCAAGATGCCCCATCCTTCCTACAAAATTTCGATTTGTTGTTGATAGCGCCCTCTCGCCCTTTGCAAGGATTCCCATATGTCCTCCAACACATGGACCACATGTTGGAGGGCTGATGACTGCCTTAGCATCAAGAAAAATCTCAATAAGACCCTCTTTCAGTGCCTGTCTGTAAATGTCAGGTGTTGCAGGGATGATAATAAGCCGCACATATGGGGCAACCTTATTGCCTTTTAAAATCTTTGCTGCTATACGGAGGTCATCTATCCTGCCATTTGTACAAGATCCAATAACCACCTGATCAATATAAACATCACCCACCTGGCTCAGGGGCTTTATAGCACTGGGCAGGTGTGGAAAGGCTACCAGGGGCTCTAATCGGGATACATCATATTCTCTCACCTCAACATAAGTTGCGTCATGATCACTTTTCAGTATTTGATATGGCCTTTCTGCCTTACCATTTAGATATTCTATTGTTACCTTATCAGGTTCGAAGATTCCGTTCTTTGCACCTGCTTCAACAGCCATGTTTGCCATTGTGAACCTGCCTGACATCGGAAGCCTCTCAATGGTTTCTCCCGAAAATTCCATTGCTCGGTAAAGGGCACCATCCACTCCTATATCTCCAATTGTATATAGAATAAGATCCTTCCCATCTACCCATTTCCGAAGATTCCCATAATATATAAATTTCATTGATTCCGGGACTTTGAACCATAGCTCCCCTGTTAGCATCGTTGCTGCAAGATCAGAACTTCCAACACCTGTTGCAAAGCTTCCGAGCGCTCCATAAGTACAGGTGTGACTATCACCACCTACCACAACATCACCTGGCACAACAATCCCTTTTTCAGGGAGAAGGGCATGGGATATACCCATCTCTCCAAGTTCAAAATAATGGGTAATACCGTGTCGTTTGGCAAACTCTCTCATTCTTTTACAACTTTCTGCAGAAGGGATATCCTTGTTGGGAGTGAAGTGGTCTGGAACAAGAACTATCCTTTTAGGGTCAAAGACCCTGTCTATCCCAAGCCTTTCAATCTGGTCAATGGCTTCTGGAGCAGAAAGATCATGTCCCATCACAATATCAACTCTTGCATTCACTATATCGCCTGGCCTTACCTCCTTTAGTCCTGAATGGAGAGCTAAAATCTTTTCTGTAATCGTCATTCCCACCTTATTAACTCCTTATCTTTTAGTGATTTTTAAAAATTAGAAAGAGATCAGAGCCTTTTAAGTATCTCTTCCTCCATTGTTCTATATTTTTTTAATCCCAAAAAGTTAACCAGCTCATCAAATGGAACACCGCTGTGGACTCCATCTTTAACAAAACCTTCTCTTTTTAGTTCTAATAACTTCTCTTTTATTGCCCTGTAGGCAGTGGTAATACAGATTGGGGGGAAAATTGCCATGGAATAGCCCATCTCTTCATATTTCTTTAAAGGAAGATATGGAGTTTTTGGTGCAATGTTAACCATTACGGGTCCGTTAATGAGTTTTGGTATTTTCTCCAATTGCTCAATATTTATAGGGGCCTCTACAAATATAACATCTGCCCCTTCTTCCCTATAGATATTCCCCCTTCGGATGGCTTCATCAAAACCCTCAGCTGAAATTGCATCCGTCCTTGCAATAAGCACCAGGTCCTTATCCTTTCTTGCCTTTAACGAGGCCCTTATCTTTGACACCATCTCCTTTAGCGGAATCAATCTGTGCCCTTCCATATGTCCACATCTCTTTGGAGAGATCTGATCCTCGATATGGAGTCCTGCTACACCAGCCTTCTCATACTCTTCAATTGTTCTAAGAACATTCAGGTGGTTACCATATCCAGTATCTGCATCTGCAATCACAGGTATATCAACAGCACATGATATTCTCCTCACGTTTTCAACCATCTCTGTCATTGTAAGCAATCCTATATCGGGAAGCCCAAAAATTGAGGCCGAAGTACCAAATCCTGTCATATAGACTGCTTCAAACCCGGTTGCCTCGATTAATTTTGCACTCATGGCATCAAATGCACCTGGAGCAAGTAGGATCTCCTTTCTATTGATAAGTTCTCTCAATCTGGTTGTATGTCTCATATACCTTAAACACCTTCCTCTCTTTTATTTCTTAAAGGCTACCTCTGGAACATATACAAAACCTTCCATGATTCTTCTGGATGTCCTTCCGAAGGCAGCCTTTTTTAATTTAAAGCCGTCCTTTGTCTTTTCTACCTCAACCTCTATGGATATTGTTCCGCTTGGATGTCCGATACAGACAGTCTTTCTCTCCATGGCCCTTGGAGAACAGACCCTGTTGACAATTGTTCCTTCAATCAATGCTGCAACCCCTGTACAGACCGTTCCTGTCCCAGGATATGTTTTATGCATCTCCTGCATGAAAAAGCATCTCGATACAAAATCAACCTCCTCTGCTCTTACCATCTTCCCATCTGTAAAACTTATATAATCTTTTGGCTCACTAACAAAGGCAATCATTGGTCCAGCAGGACTTTCAAACCTTGCCCTTGAGGGATCATCAACAAATCCAATCATCTTCGCAGCAATCCCGCGGATTATCTCAATCTTATCAAGCAATCGAATAACATCTTGATCCAGTGGTCCTTCAATCCCGGATAGACCAAGCACCTCGGGCTTAATGAAACACATGGGATTTCCAGCATCAACAATCGATATTTCAATCTCACCAATGGATGGCACGTGGATGATATCCGAAGGATTACCCGTGGGCAGGAGTTTTCCTGTGGCAGCCCCTGCAGTTTCAGAATAATCAAGCAGAATCTTACTGCCTGTCCCTGGAACACCATCAATTGCATAATCACCAATATAATTTGATTTCCCATCAATGGTCTGAACATATGCCTTAAGGATCTTTTTTGTGTTGGTATTATAGATACGGACAACTGTTTCTGGCTCCTTAACAGGTACCAAACCTTCATCAATTGCAAAGGGACCAACACCAGAGGAGATGTTTCCACAATTCCCCCTGAAATCGAGAATGGGTTTTGTTATATCCACCTGAGCCATTGTATAGTTAACATCTGCATCTGATCTCTCCGGAGGTCCTATAATAGCACATTTGCTTGTCAGGGGATCAGCCCCACCAAGACCATCTATCTGTCTTATATCAGGGCTTCCAAATATTGCCAGTATCACCTTATTCCTTATTTCTGGATCCTCGGGTAGATCCTTTTCGTGGAGGTAAACCCCCTTACTTGTTCCGCCCCTCTGGATTACACATGGTATCTTTCTAAATCCCCTCATCGCACCCTCCTTTCTCTTAATTCTCCTGCTTCCACCTCATCTAACCAAGTCAGCCAGTTTTGAAATGTTATCCAGTTCCTCAAGCCGATTCACCATCTCAATAATCTTTTTCCTTCTTTTGGGATCAAAGAATTTTCCTGTCAGTTCATTAAACTTGTTAACAATCTCTTCCCTCGAGGCAGGATTCTCAGGATCCCCCTTTGGATAATCAACATGGGCCCTGAATATTCTGCCATCATTTAGCTCGGCAATCACTGTTGCAGGATATGCCTTTGGATACATGGCCTCTGCCTCAGGATCAAATTCCCATGTCACCTTCTGCGCAAGGGCTAATACCTCTGGGTCATTTAAGGACTCAACCTTGAATTCATCCACTCCTGTTCTATTTTTACATATGGCAACCGCAATTGCCCATGGAAGACTGAACTGGGCATCAACATGGGTTTGAGGTCTTAGTTTTCTATCCACAGGGTTACATAGCATTTTAATTGTGAAGTCTCCAACCCGGGCAATTATCCTTTTTACATCCTTTGCACGAACACCCTGACGATAAAGATCAAGTGCACAGTCGGCAACCGGCCCCGAAAAACGACAGCAGGCATGCACCTTTATGCTCGTATCCATCATCTCCCATTTTTTGCCAAGATTTTCTGTTATTCGACTGTAATCGAAATGATCTTTGAATGAAAGTGCTCGAATGAGTCCATTTGGGCCATCAAAAACAGTTCCACTTCCAATATAGTTTTTCTCTGCAAGACAAGCAGCAAGAACTCCTCCCATAGCAGGATGACCTGCCTGAAGGGGTTTCTGCCAGGCTCCTTCTCCCGTGCATTCCTGTGTGCCCGCAGAGAAGCTTCCTGCTATTCCCAGGGCATACTTTGTTCGCTTAATATCAAGACCCAAAACTACTGAACAGCCAGCAGATGCGCCAAACACTCCACACGTCCCAGTTGGATGAAAGCCCTGATAATAGGACTTTCCAAGGAGGGATTCTCCAAGACGTATCATAACCTCAAGGCCTAAA
Organism: Deltaproteobacteria bacterium; assembly: GCA_037440525.1. Classification (GTDB taxonomy): domain Bacteria; phylum Desulfobacterota; class BSN033; order BSN033; family UBA1163; genus JBBITW01. Next base: position 1,466 of record JBBITW010000207.1, on the reverse strand, counting down.
ATAAAGGCCCTGAGAAACTCCCTCCCACTGATATTCAATTTTTCTCCAAGGGCAAAGACTGAAGGAAAAACAGCAACCGATGGATGCATTGTCCCTTCTCGATGGTCGTCATCAAAATCGAATGTGTGTCCCATGGTGCCATTAAGCAGGGCTGCATTCATCACGGATGTCTTAAACCCCTGAGCAAATACGGAACTATGAGGGTTTCCTCCTTCCGTCCGGAGAACCTCTGTAAGGATTCTGACCTGCGGTTGTATTGATGCCCCTACTGTGCAACCAATCACATCTATAACATAATCCTTTACCTTCTCAATTGCCTCCTTTGGCAAATCTTCATATTTCTGATTTACAAGAAATTCTGAAAGCACCTCCGCAATCTTCTTATTCTCGTTCACTTTTATCTCTCCTTTCTTTTTGAAATTTAATATTTAAATTTTACATAAATCATTTCATCCTTGATGGAAGCCATAGAACTATTTCAGGAAAGATCATTAATAAAACTAATGTCATCACAATAGCAATAATCAATATGCTTGCTCCCTTATAAACCTTTGAGAGTTCTATTTTTCCGGCCTCACTTACCACAAAAACAATCAACCCAACAGGAGGAAATACAAGTCCCATCATTACCATGATTGCCATAACGACACCATACCATATGGGGTTAAACCCCAGATGTGTAATTAAAGGAAAAGTAATCTGGAGATAAATAAGCATAAGTGGAAGCTCATCCATGAACATACTGAATATGAAGTAACTTAAGCATATGGCAATTATTACAGTCCAGCGATTAAGATTCATTTCCTGCACAGTGCTTATAACCTTTTCAGGGATACCACTCAGGGTCATGAAATATCCAAAGATATAAGCTCCAATCAGGATCATAAAGATCATAGCCGAAATGCGAATTGTTCCCTTAAAGGCTTCAATTGTTCCTGACCAGGTGAGGCGGTTTAAGATTATTCCTATCACTCCAGCAAAGAAGGCCCCAAGGCCAGCTACCTCTGTTGGTGTAGCAACCCCTCCATAGAGTAATCCAATCACAATTAAAATTAAAAGTATACTTGGCCAGATACGATACGAACTTCTAAGTCGTTCTGACCAGGGGATATGCTCAGTTTGTGGTGCATCTTGAGGACGGAGAAAGACCCATAAAAGTATGCAGATGATTAAAAAGATTCCAAGCACAATACCTGGCAACACCCCTGCAATGAGTAACTTACTCACGGATGTATTCGTCATGATACCATAGATCACAAAGAGGATGCTCGGTGGAATCAGGATATCTAATGTCGAACCGATACTCACTACCCCTCCGATGAGGGAATCTGAATATCCTAAACGGCGCATATTGGGAATAGCAATCTCTGACATTACGGAGGCTGCTGCCAGGCTTGCCCCCGACATGGCTCCAAAGATTCCACAGGCAAAGACAGTTCCTATTGCAACCCCTCCCCTGATATTGG
>JBBITW010000206.1:0-6061 GCA_037440525.1 Deltaproteobacteria bacterium | reverse complement strand
CACAAAGGTCTTTGGAGGCACTGAGGGACTCAGTGGTCTGACTCCATTGCCAAGCACAAAGATCGAGTTATATATCAGCCTCGTAATCGCTATAGCCGTCCTCTTTCTATTCAGGAGATTGGTCAATAGCGATTATGGCCTTGTTTTACGAGGGATTAGAGATAATGATCGTTCTGTGATGAGTGGCGGAATCAATATCTATTTCTATAAGGCGCAGGCATTATTTATAGCGAGTGCGGTTGGGGCATTTTCAGGTGCCCTGATAACCCACACCTATATGTTTGTTGGAATGCCTGTATTTGAGCTCGATTACTCAATATTGCCCATTGCCTCTGCAGTGGTTGGAGGGATGGGGACATTTGCAGGTTCCCTTTTAGGTGCATTTATCTTGGTTCCTCTATCAGAGATACTTCGAGGTGCTGGAGGATTAAGAATTGTATTCTATGGCCTCTTCTTAGTAATCTTTATTGTTGCCCTCCCTGAAGGGATATTCCATTACATTCAGAGAAAATACCATCAGGTTGAAAGATGGGTGAAGGTGGAAAAATGAGCAGCATTCCTCTCCTTCGAGTCCAGAATCTGAGCAAACAGTTTGGTGGTGTAAAGGCAGTCGATTCTGTGAGTTTTGAATTGCACCAGGGTGAAATATTGGGAGTCATTGGCCCCAATGGCTCCGGAAAAACAACTCTTGTAAATCTGATCACAGGATTTGTAAAACCTGATTCTGGCAAGGTGATCTATCATGAAAAAGAGATCACAGGCCTTATGCCTTATCGAATAGCTTCTATGGGGATCTCCCGTACATTTCAGATGGTCAAACCCTTCTATCAGCTACCTGCTTTTAAGAATCTTATCATTCCACTTTATTCACCAAGGGTTAAAAGATTATCAGGTGGAAAATATGGGGATCGGGATGCGATTGCAATTGACCTATTGGAGGAAGTTGGTTTTGAGCGGGACTCATTCGTCCCTTATAAAGTTGCGAGTGTTTTACCTCACGGTTATCTGAAGAGGATGGAGCTGGCGCGATGTATTGCACTAAGGCCAGAATTGATTATACTTGATGAGCTCTTTTCAGGGCTCAGCCTTGCAGAGGTGGCAAGCATCCTTCCCATCATCGAAAAATTGATAACAGAGGAAATCACTATTATCATGATTGAACATAGACTGAGAGAACTCTTCAGAATCACCAATCGTGTGATTGTTCTCAATTATGGGAGGAAAATCGCTGAAGGTATACCGAGGGAAGTAATGGAGAGTGAAGAGGTGAAAAAGGCCTATCTGGGGACAGAGGAGGAAGAAGAAGGGTAGAGATGTTAGAAGTTAAAAATCTTTTAGTCTTTTATGAAAATGCACTGGCAATCAACGACCTGAGCATTCAGGTAGATAGGGGTCAGGTGGTTGGGGTGATCGGGTCAAACAGCGCAGGGAAGACAACCCTTATGAATACAATTTCCGGGCTCATAATTGATATGAAGATCAAGGAGGAAAGGAAGGGAGGGGAGAGGATTACAATCCTTGGTGAAATTCGATTCAATGGAGAGAATATTACTGATATGAAACCAAACGAAAGGGTTAAAAAGGGGATTGCCCTCTGTAGAGAAAGGCATCCAATCTTCCCTGAAAGCGATGTTTTAGAAAACCTGAGGATTGCAGGATACCTGAAACACAGATCAGAGATAAAAGCCGGGATCGAATTTGTTTTTAACATCTTTCCTACCCTTTTTGATTTGAGGTCACGGAGGGCAGGTTTTTTAAGTGGTGGGGAGCAGCAGATGTTAATCATCGGAATGGCACTGATGGTAGGGCCTAAGTTGTTATTGTTAGATGAGCCTCTGCTGGGATTGGCTCCTGCAATGCAGTCGAAACTGGTCAGGGCCATCAAGGAGATTCGGAGGGAGAAGGGAATTACCATAGTAATTGGAGAGCAGTTTGCAAGACCAATCCTTCCTATGATTGATTATGGTTATGTGATTGAGAATGGGATGCTCACACTTACAGGCTCTGGGAAGGAGTTGATGGGTAACCCAGAGGTCCGTGCAGCATATTTTGGAGTTTAGAATAGTATTTTTTGGAGAATTGAATCTTCGAAGGAAGATATAGATGGGAATTGATTATTCTTCTTTTGATACCCCTGTTGAGGCTTTTGAATCGTTTGTGGCAAGAAACCCAAAAAAGCAAGCCCTCATCTTTCTCGGGACAAAATTTTCTTATGCCCAGTTAGAAGAAAAGGTGAAGAGATTGGCCAATGCACTTTATGGATTGGGAGTTGGGGCGGGGGATAGAGTGATCATCTATATCCCTAATTCTCCTCAGTGGGCAGTGGCATGGTTTGGAGTTCAGAAGGTCGGTGGGGTAGTTGTCCCGATTACTCCAATTTATACGAATTATGACCTTCAGTACATTGCCAATGATAGTGGAGCAGAGACGGTTATCTGTGCTGATACCAATTTTGGTTATGTCAAGAGGGCTATGGCAGGAACTCCATTGAGGAGGGTCATAGTCACGAACATTGTTGATCTTCTCCCGTGGTGGAAGAGATGGTTTGGGAAGGCCTTTGATAAGGTTCCGACAGGTAAGGTTTCACGAGATAAAAATATCTATTCTTTTAAAAAGTTAATAAGAAAATATCCTCCTCGGCCTCCTGCCATGAAGAGAAAGGGAGAGGATATAGGGATCATCCTTTATACAGGCGGGACAATAAAGTTTCCCAAGGGTGTTCCCATCACGAACCGCCATTTTATAGAGTGTTGTGATGAACAGATGAGTGTCTCTGATCCATTGGTTCCGAGGGAAGAGAATATATTTATGTGTGGGGCTCCACTTTTCCATATACTTGGACAGTTGTTTGGGATGGGTACTTTATGTTTCGGTGGAACATTGATTACACAACCGAGGATAAATTTGGATGGTATTTTAGAGAAGATCAAGAGGTTTAGAGCAAAGTCAATCGTTGGTGTGCCAGCCCTTTACCGGATGATTCTTGAACATGATAGGCTTGATTTTTACGATCTTAGTTCTATTAAGTATTGTTTCACAGGTGGAGATGCCCTTCCCCTCGAGGTGGCAAATCAATGGTTTGAGAGGTTTGGGAAACCTCTCTATCAGGGTTATGGAGCAACTGAAACATGTGGAGGGGTATCCATGTCTCCTGTCAATGTGGAGAATCCTCCAAGGAGTATGGGGCTTGTTCTATCGAGCAAGAAGATTAAGATTGTTAACCCCGACACCTTAGAGCCTGTTCCTTTGGGTGAGGCTGGAGAATTGCTTGTCTCTTCTGAGAGGATGGTGACAGGCTACTGGAACAAACCAGAGGAGACAGCCCTCTCCTTTGTTGAAATAGATGGGAGGAGATATTATCGGACAGGTGATATCGTTAAGATGGATGAGAGGGGCTACCTCTATTTTGTAGATAGAACTGTGGATACCATTAAACATAAGGGTTATAGAATTTCTGCTTCAGAGATTGAATCAACATTGCAGGAGCATCCGGCAGTGATAGGGGCCTGTGTGGTTGGTGTTCCAGACTCAGAAGTAGGAGAGAGGATTAAGGCCTTTGTTGTTCTTAAGGAGGATATCAAGGGAATTACAGGTTATGATTTGATTAAGTGGTGCCGGCAAAGGCTTGGTTCCTATAAAGTTCCCCAATATATTGAATTTAGAGATACCCTACCAAAGTCTAAGGTGGGAAAACTACTGAGGCGGGAACTCAGGGCTGAAGAGCGAAAACGCCTCGAAAAGGTTGATTTATAAGATTGAATTTAAAATTGCCTTTAACTTAAGTATTGTGTCTGACACCAAAAAATCGGAAGTCTTTTCAGGTTCTTTTAAGCCTGTCCAAGTTACATAGAAATGGGAAGCTGCGTTTGTTGCGCCTTTCGCCTAATTTTAAATTCACCATTGTTATTTTTTTGAGTTATTGATAAATTATGGTCTATGTAAAAAGGGTTTGAATATCGGGATAGGTTTAATGCTTGGTGCAATTGCAGGAGATATAATAGGCTCTGTTTATGAACGACACAATATAAAGAGGACAGATTTTCCTCTTTTTGATAAGAATAGTACTTTTACTGATGATACCGTTTTAACGGTTGCTATAGCAGATGCTATTCTTACTGGTTCAGATTATGGACAAAAGTTGAAGGAATACTTCAGTTTATATCCAAACAGAGGCTACGGTGCTCATTTTGCTAAATGGGCATTTTATCAATTAAGCAAACCTTATTTTAGTATGGGGAATGGTTCAGCAATGAGGGTGAGTCCTGTTGGTTTTGCATTCAATACACTGGATGAGGTTCTATATGAGGCAAGGAGGAGTGCCGAGCCTACACATAATCATCCAGAGGGTGTAAAGGGGGCACAGGCTGTTGCATCTTCGATTTTTCTTGCAAGAGATGGGGCAAAAAAAGAGGAGATAAAAAAGTATATAGAAGATAATTTTTCCTATGATCTTAATGAACCTCTGGATAAGATTCGAGCATACTACAGTTTTGATGAAACCTGTCCAGGCTCTGTACCACAGGCTATTAGAGCCTTCATCGAATCAAACGATTATGAGGATGCTATCAGGAAGGCTATATCTATCGGGGGTGACAGTGATACCATTGCCTGTATTACTGGCGGGATTGCAGAGGCTTATTTTAAGAAGATACCAGATTATATTATCGAAAATGTAAAAAGGATACTGGATAAGAGACTCAATAATATAGTTTCAGAATTCCGTTATAAGTATAATCTTCAGTGGTGATATGAAGCTGGCCATAGAGATTTGTTCGGAGTTAGAATAGAAGGTACTCAAGACTATACTGAGAGTGAATCATCACACTTTAAAAAACCAGCCTTATGGTGAGTATTTCAGCCATAGATTAGGGATTGACCCTGCTATCTTTTTAATAGTGAGTCAACCAAGACAAAGGCCTCCGCAGCATGCCAGTTCGCCATTGATAAATGGCATCCTGAGGCGATCATTAATTTAGGGACATACGGAGGTGTGGCTCAAAATATTTGTAAATTAGATATTATTTTAGCAATCCGTACCTTACAATATGATGTCATTCAGAGATTTGGAAAACCTTCTATTTATTTTAAAAAAAGTTTAAAAACAGACCTTAATATTTCATGGGTTGATTTGAGCGAGGTTTCAGTAAAACTTCATATAGGAAAGATTGGTAGTGCAGATCAGGATATATCGTCGGAATCCCGAAGAATCCTTCAGAGAGAAGGAGTATTGGCTGCTGACTGGGAATCTGCTTCTATTGCCAAAGTTTGTGAGTTAAATAATATTAAATGTCTCATTTTAAGAGGGGTAACCGATATTCCCCCTGTGAGAAATGATCTAAATGTAGATATTCAGGAAATTGATTACAAGAGAAATACAAAGATCGTAATTAAAAAATTATTATCAATAGTTGAACAAATTCCATTTCTATAGTTATTTCTTTCTTTCCAATATTTTTTTCTTGTCATATCCCTGAGATTCTGGTTTAATATGAATATAAATTGAGCGATTCTCATTCACCAGAAGCGGATCAGCCTATGGCTTATTGTCATTGCCTGTCTCAGACAGGGAAGCAATCTTGACCAAATTGTCATTCCGAGCGAAGCGAGGAATCTATGAGAAATAACACATTTAGAGAGAATATTAAGGATGAGACACTTCATCCTTATTATCTTATATTACATCATTTGGTAAACATGGCAGTAAACGTTATGGCATAAGGATTGAAAAGGGCAAGATTCTAATAGGCCCTTGAATTTTAAATCTGTATTAACGGGGGCATTATGGTTAATCAAAATATTATCTGTCCATATTGTCATAAAGAGATTCCTTTAACAGAAGCGATTACGCATTCCATTCGGGAAGAGATTCAAAGGGAATTTGAGAAGGAGCTGGTCAGTAAGAAGGAGGAGCTTTCTCGGAGAGAGAAACTCCTTATGGAAAGGGAGAAATCGATCTCTGAAGAGATTTCGAAGAGGTTATCTGATGAAAGGCCGAAGTTAGAGGCGGAGACAAAAAAGCGATTTGAGGAGGCGATGAATCTTCGCCTGAGAGAGTTTGAAG
>JBBITW010000205.1:0-6062 GCA_037440525.1 Deltaproteobacteria bacterium | reverse complement strand
ATATTCCTTGATGACAGATAAAGGGTATGGCAAGGATTTTTTCTCTTGACAGGTGCCTTTTAAATGGGTGACACCTCATCGCATAAATTCTACTTTTTATACGGGAGGGTAAGATGTAGTCGTTTTTAGTTTTAATACTTTTCCAGAGACCCTAAAAATTTTACTTGACAAATTATAAAAACTGTATTAATAATAATTTCTGTAAATACTATAAAAGGAGAAAAAAATGGAAATTCTTACCGTATCTCAGGCAAGTAAGTATTGTAAGGTTTCTCCTAAGACGATAATCAATTGGATCGAAGGAGGCCATCTTAAAGCCTATAAGACTGTTGGAGGACATCGAAGGATCAAAAGGGAGGATCTGGATCAATTTCTACGAGAAAGGGGTATGCCTCTACCAGAGGAGCCCAAAGTAGAGGAGAGGAAAAAGATCCTCGTTGTAGATGATGATAAAATCATCGTCGAGACAATTGTCCAGGCCCTTGAGGAGGATGAGTATGGCTATGAGATGATTTCTGCCTCCGATGGATTTGAGGCAGGTATTCAGGTGAGCCACTTCAAACCTGATCTCATCATACTCGATATCATGATGCCAGATATCAATGGCTATGAGGTCTGTCAGAAGATAAAATCGAATCCTGAGACGAAGAATACCAAGATCATTGTCCTATCAGCCTATCTCGATGATGATGCATTTAAACAGATGAAGGAATTTGGAGCGGATGCCTGTTTTTCCAAACCTCTACCCTTAGAGCAATTGAAGTTCGAAGTGGCAAAGCTTCTGGGATTAAAGAAATAAATTTTTAAAGGATTTCATTAAAAATTAAAGGAGAGTCAGATGAAGTTAGAAGAGAGTTTAAGGAGTAAAAGGTTTGTTGTAACCTCAGAGATTCAGCCACCCATCGGAACTGGTCTTCAAGAGCTCGTCAGAAATATAGAGAGGATTCGTGGAAGAATCGATGCGCTCACTGTCCCTGAACTTAAGATTGAAGGCTTGGTGACAGATACGATGGGCACATGCCGTGTATTGAAGGAACAGAAATTCGAGCCAATACTCCAGACTACATGTAGAGAGAAGAGCCGAATTGATATTCAGGAGCATCTCATAAGAGCATCAGAATCCGGAATAGAGAATATACTCACATTCACAGAGGATTACAGAATTACAGGAGACAGTCTTCAAGAGATTATGTTTTTTCATGTTGATTCAGGGAAACTATTTTCAGTGGTTGAAAGTCTTAAGGAGGGGCATGACATTTCAGGAAGGGAGATTTCTTTGAGACCAAAATTCTGTATAGGCTCGGGGATCGATTCGAGCTGGGGCAAGAAGATACCTGACTTAGAACTGAAGGAGATGGAGGCACTGGCAACCCTCGGGACAAAGTATTTCCTTACTACCCCGGTCTTCGATCTCGATTCTTTCAATCAATTTATGAAGAGAATTGGGACAATTAGAATACCTGTGATTGCTGAAATTATACTTGTTCGATCAGCAGAGATGGGATTATTCCTTAACAAACATGTAAAGCCAGGGATGGTTCCAAATCATATTATAGAGAAGCTTGCAAGGGCTCCGGATAAAGAGAAGGCCAGTATTGAGATTATCAGTGATCTGGTAAAAGGTCTTAAGGATCTCTGCCAGGGGGTTCATTTCATTCCCATTGGAGCAGAGGATAGGATCTCAAAATACCTCGATGCAATAAGACTTTAAGAATTGAGAGGTTAAACATGGGAGAAAAGATTGGCGCAGCATTGGTTGTGGGAGGAGGAATTTCAGGAGTTCAGGCCGCTCTCGATTTAGCAAATTCTGGGATTAAGGTATATCTCCTTGAGCAATCACCTGCAATCGGGGGAAAGATGGCCCAGCTTGATAAGACATTTCCAACCAATGACTGTGCAATGTGTATTGTTTCCCCTAAACTCGTTGAGGCTGGAAGGCATCTAAATATCGAAATCATAACAAACTCCAGGCTGGTCTCCCTGCAAGGAGAGGCAGGCCATTTCAGGGCTACAATCAAAAGGTCACCACGTTATGTAGATATAAGTAAATGCAAGAGTTGTAATGACTGCGTTGAGGTCTGCCCAATCTCCCTGCCAAATGAGTTTAATGAGGGTCTCGATCAGAGAAAGGCAATCTATAGACCATATCCCCAGGCTGTCCCTAATACCTATCTTGTCACCAAAAGGGGGACAAGTCCATGTAAGGCAACCTGTCCTGCTGAGACAAGTGCCCAGGGGTATGTGGCTTTAATCCAGGAAGGAAGGTATAAAGAGGCACTTGATGTAATAAAAGAGTATAATCCTTTTCCTGCCTCTGTAGGTCGGGTCTGTAACCATCCCTGTGAAGAAAAATGTAACAGAGGAAAACTTGATAGCCCTGTTGCCATCTGTGCCCTTAAAAGATTTGTTGCAGATTGGGTATACGAGCATCGTGATGAATTATTAAAAGATACTAAGAACCAAGTCTCCGGAGTTACAAATCACGATGAAATAGAGAGACCAAAGGCAAGGGTAGCTATTATAGGGGCAGGCCCGGCCGGGTTAAGCTGTGCCCATCAACTTTCCCGGATGGGTTATGAAGTCACAATCTTTGAAGCCCTCCCTGTAGCAGGTGGAATGATGAGAGTGGGGATACCATCATATCGCTTACCAAGAGATGTCCTTCAGCGAGAGATCGATGAAATAATCAATCATCCCAATGTTAAATTAAAACTCAGCACGCCTATTAGAAATATCAATAGCCTCTTTGATTCGGGTTTTTCTGCAATATTTCTGGCAATAGGGGCACATGAGGCACAAAAACTTGGGATTCCAGGAGAGGATGCAATGGGAGTTCACCATGGAGTTCCTTTTCTCCAAGGGGTTAGCCTCGCAGAGAGGTACGGGATTACGGAGGGATTTGAAGATCGATTCATAATAGCATTTGGTATTCCAGTTGCGCCTAAGGTAGGGGAGAGGACAGTTGTCATAGGCGGTGGAAATGTTGCTATAGACGCAGCGAGGACAGCACTGAGATTGGGTGCAAAGAAGGTGAGCATCCTCTATAGACGTTCTCGTGAGGAGATGCCTGCCAACTCCTGGGAGATTGAGGCAGCAGAAAGGGAAGGGATAGAGATCAAGCTTCTCACATCTCCCCTCGAAGTTATTGTAGAAGATGGCCATGTGAAAGGTATTAAATGCATAAAGATGGAACTTGGAGAACCTGATTCATCAGGAAGAAGAAGACCAATTCCAATTAGAGGATCTGAATATGTAATCCCCGCAGATACAATGATCGCTGCAGTAGCACAGGCCCCTGAGATATCTTTCCTCGATGAGACACATGGCCTCGAGATAACCGAAAAGGGAACATTTGCCGTTGACCCAGTTACACTGGCTACAAATCGTCCAGGTATATTCGCAGGTGGAGATGTTGCCAGAGGCCCGTGGATATTGATTCAGGCAATTGCTGATGGACGAAGAGGCGCACTTTCTATCGATCGCTATCTCAGAGGGCTTCCTCTTCTCACCCCGAGGGAACAGATTCCCCTTCCTGTTGTGGAGCTTTCCCGTGAAGAGATTGACCAGATGGTTGAAGAGGGTAAGGTGGATCCATCCCCAAGGGCAAGACCCCCTGAACTACCAGAGGAAGAGAGGATAAAGGATTTTAGAGAAGTGGAACTTCCTCTTACTGAAGAACAGGCACGAAAGGAGGCAATGCGCTGTCTTTCATGCGGGATATGTTCAGAATGTCACCTTTGCGTTCTGGCATGTAAGTGTGATGCCATTGATCATCAGCAGGCAGATTTCTTAGAGGAACTGGATGTGGGTTCTGTAATCCTTGCCCCTGGGTACAGCCTTTATGACCCGAAACTTTCACCTGAGCTTGGATATGGTCGATATAAGAATGTTGTGACAAGCATGGAATTTGAAAGGATGCTGAGCGCCTCAGGTCCATGGGGTGGCCACATAACAAGAAGATCTAAAGACCATCGTGAACCCCGAAAGATAGCATTTATCCAGTGTGTGGGCTCCAGAGAGAAGGAGAGGGATTTCTGCAGTTCTGTGTGCTGTATGTATGCAACAAAAGAGGCAATGCTTGCAATGGAGCATATACCGGGGGTTGAGATAAAGATATTTCAAATGGATATGCGAGCCTTTGGAAAGGGCTTCGATGCATACTTTGAAAGGGGGAGAGAAAAGGGAATTAAGTATATCCCATGCCGAATATCATACCTCGAGGAAGATCCCCAGACAGAGGATATCATAATAAGATATGAGGATTCGAGAAACGGACATCTCATCAAGGAGGAAAGTTTTGATCTTGTCATACTGAGTGTTGGTATGTCATCTATCCCGAATATTAAGGAGCTTACCGAGGCATCGGGCATAGAGCTTAATAAGAATAATTTTTGCCTTACAAATGAGTTTCATCCACTTGATACAAATCGTCAAGGTGTTTTCGCCTGCGGGGCATTTACAGAACCAAAGGACATACCTGATAGTGTTATTCAGGCAAGTGGTGCCGCAGCAAGGGCACTTTCTGTAATTGGCGAAGTGCGCGGTACACTTGTAAGAAAAAAACAGTATCCCCCTGAAAGGGAGATATCCTCAGAAGAGGAGCCAAGGATTGGTGCATTCATATGTAGCTGTGGGACGAATATTGCTGGGACAGTTGATGTTAAGTCAGTCACAGAGTATGCAAAAACACTTCCGGGTGTCGTTCATGCTGAAAATACCATCTATACATGTTCTGCAGATTCATTGAAATTGATTCAGGAGAGGATTAAAGAACTTAACCTCAACAGGGTAGTTGTTGCATCATGCACCCCGCGAACACATGAACCCCTCTTTCGGGATACGATTCGTGAGGTGGGTTTGAATCCCTACCTTTTTGAGATGGCAAATATCCGTGACCAGTGCTCTTGGGTTCATATGACTGAGAAGGCTGAGGCTACTGAAAAGGCTAAGGAACTTGTAAGGATGGCTATTTTTTGCTCAAGGTATCTCAGGCCCCTTCACGAGGTTCCAAAAAGCATTGTTAGAAGCTGTCTCGTTGTAGGTGGTGGTCTTGCAGGAATGGTGAGTGCCCTCAGTTTGGCTGAGCAGGGATACACTGTCTATCTTGTTGAGAGAGAGAAGGAATTAGGGGGAAGATTAAGGAGAATCCATTTTACTTCCGATGGAGGAGATCCTCAGGCATACCTTAAGGAGTTAATAAATAGAATTGAAGGCAATCCGAGAATTGAGGTCCTCAAGGAATGTGAGGTTATTGGTCACGAAGGATCCCCAGGAAATTTTAAGACTAAGGTTTCAAAGATTGGTGGTTCAGAGGAAAGGCTTCTGGACCATGGAGCCACAATAATTGCTACAGGTGGGAGAGAATACAGGGGAAAAGCATATCTAATGGGTGAAGATCCAAGAATTCTTACACAGGAAGGATTTGAAGAACGTCTTCACAAATCAGATTCATCTCTAAGAGATGTTAAAACCATTGTGATGATTCAATGTGTTGGTCCATGGGATGATGAGCCATCAAAATCCTTTTACTGCAGTAGAATTTGCTGCTCTGTAGCGATTAAGAATGCAATCCGTATGAAAACTCTTTATCCCGATACTTCTATCATCATCATTTATAAAGATATTAGAACCTATGGGTTCAGTGAAAAGTTTTACACAGAGGCAAGGGAGAAAGGCATTCTCTTTGTTCGCTTCAATGAAACGAAAAAACCCTCAGTGTCAATCAAGGATGGGAGATTAAAAGTGGAATTGGTGGACCCTATGCTCGATCTTCCCCTCACATTTTATCCTGACCTGCTTGTCCTATCTGAGGCGGTTGTCCCAAATGAAGGGAGCAGGGAACTTGCAAACCTTTTCAAATTTCCTGTTACACTTGATGGTTTCTTTCTCGAGGCACATGTAAAGCTAAGGCCTGTAGACTTTGCGAGCGATGGCCTATTCCTCTGTGGTATGGCCCATTATCCCAAATCGATCAAAGAGACAATCGCTCAGGCCGAGGCCTCCTCTGCACGTGCTTCTACGATTCTTTCGCGTGATGTGCTTGAGGTTGGTGGGGTTGTGGC
>JBBITW010000204.1:0-6175 GCA_037440525.1 Deltaproteobacteria bacterium | reverse complement strand
CCGGTTCTTTGGGATATCTCCATTGAGGTAGGAGCAGGGGATATCATTGGGCTTCTTGGAAGTAATGGAGCTGGTAAAACTACACTGCTCAATGTGATTTCAGGAATAATCTTGCCAATGAAAGGGGAGATTTTCTTTGGAGGAGAAAATATTACCCTCTATAATCCAACCAGAAGGGTTCAGATGGGAATCACCCAGATTCCTGAAGGCCGTCTCCTCTTTTCAGGGCTTTCGGTGATACAGAATCTTCGGATGGGTGCTTTTAGCAGAAAGAATAAGAGAGATCTTAATAGGGAACTTGAGGAGATCTTTCATCTATTCCCGAGATTGGAAGAAAGAAAAGACCAGCTCGCAGGGACTCTAAGTGGTGGAGAGCAACAGATGTGTGCCATTGGAAGAGGTTTGATGTCAAAGCCCAGACTTCTTTTAATCGATGAACTTTCATTGGGATTAGCCCCACTTGTGGTTGATCATATTATTGATGCCTTGAAAAAGGTTTATGAAGAGAGAAGATTGAGTATGATCCTTGTTGAACAGGATGTCCAATTAGGTCTTGAATTTTCTCATTGGGCCTATGTCCTTGCAACAGGCAGAATAATGAAGGAAGGGAAATCCGGACTCCTTTTGAACGATCCAGAAATCCAAAGGCTCTATTTAGGGATTTGATATATAAATTTAACTTTATTTGATCAAAGACCCTCTGAGATTCTTTTTGGATAATCTGATTTTTCAATTGGTTAGCAATCGAGTAAAAACATTTTATAAAAATCAATCAATTTCAGAAGCAATCAATGGAGAGATATATGCTGAAAGAAAATAGAATAACCATTCCCTCTTCTTTCCCTCCATCACTCCACTTTATCAATAGTTATAAAGAAAGAGGATGGATGAATGTGGGGAATTCAAGGATGATTTTATTTGATGTCAAACAGGGATTTTATCAAATAAGGAGAGTGATAGAAAGGGAAGTGGGTGAAAATTCGAGTTATGTTGTTTTTCAGGCTGGAATACAGGGGGGATACTCATTCTTGATTCCAATGATAAGAAAAGGGGATCTTCAACCTAACTTAACTGGCTTTTTAATGGCAATTATTTTCTATTCTGAAGCAGGGTTTGGAGATTTTAAAATAATTGATTTGCAATGGGATAAGGGTTGGGCGGTTATTCAATGTAAGAATGCTTTTGAAGGGTGGGCATATGCTGAAAATCATCGAAATTCGGAAAGACCTGTATGCGATTATACACGTGGGATTTTCCTTGCATTTATGAAAGGAACCCATCGCTTTGCAAAAACAGGGCTTGAGGAACATTTAGATTGTATAGAAACCTCTTGTATTGGGATGAAAAACCAAATATGTGAGTATATTATCTGTAAAAAAGAGATTTTAAAAGAAAGAGGATATGAGCTCTCGACACCAAGGATATCATTACAAACAAAACTAAAGGAGTTAGTAAGAAAGAAGACAAAGGAGATTAAAAAGACGAGCCGGTTCTATGAAAACATTATCAAGAATGCACCAATTGCCATCTTAACTCTCGATTCCTATGGAAATATTATAACCACAAATCCCAGCTACTTAAAACTTTTCAATTTGCCTAAAAAGAGATTGAGGGGAGTAAATTTCAATAAATTTCCATGGGTTTCGTCCTCCCCTCTTTCTGAATTTTTAAAATCAGGTCTTGAAGGTAAGGCCTTTGAATTGACAAACTTTCCTCTATCACTTCCTATTAGAAGAGAACCCCTTTATCTATCTGTTAAGGGGATTCCATTTAAAGATGATGGAGGAAATAGCCTCCTCTGTATTATTGAAGATACAACTGATAAGACAAAGAATTCAAAACATTTAGAACAATTAAAGGAATTTAATGAAAATATTATACAGAGTATCACTGATGGAATTTTTGTTGTGGATAAAGATTTCAATATTATGACATGGAATCATGCGATGGAGCGACTACTCAATATTAAAAAAGAGACTGTATTGGGTAAGAATTTGATTGTCATTGGAGAGAAAAATATTCAAGGAGATTTTTTTAATAAACTCGGTCAAGTGATGGAAACTGGTATTCCTATTGAAGAGGAAGGCTTTAAGATAAAGAATTCTAATAATGGAATTGTGACCGTAAATCTTAAAATCCTTCCTCTTTTTGATGAGAAAAGGAGTGTAAATGGGATTATCGTACTCCATGATGATATCTCGGAAAAGGAGAAGATTGAACTGAAATATAAGAATCTTTTTGATAAGGCACGAGATGGAATTTTGGTTACAGATCTGGAAGGAAACTTTCTTTCTCTAAATGATGCCGCTCAGAAGATATTCGGGCCAATGGAAAATTTAAAAAAAGAAAAGATATATCAGTTTGTTGTTCCATCTAATAAAAAGTTTTTAAAAGAGACTTTTACGGAGGTAATCAGTGGAAAGGAAAAAGAACCTTTTGAATTAATGATCGTTAATTCTGAAGGGATTAGAATTCCAGTAGAAATTAGTTTAACAGCGATACAGGAGGGCCAAAAGACCACTGCTATTCAGTTTATCATGCGGGATATCTCGGAGAGAAAAAAGATGGAACAACAATTGATTCAGGCCTCAAAGATGTCGGCAGTTGGAGAGTTGGCTTCAGGGGTTGCTCATGAAATAAATAATCCTCTTGCATCAATTGCAGGATATGCAGAAGAGTTGATGGATAAATTGGAAAGTGAAAGAAAATTGGGAATTAAGGATTTAACTGAATTTCGAGAATATCTAAATACAATCATTGAACAGGTTTATCGATGTAAAGATATTACTAAAAATCTTCTTAACTTTGCGAGAAATGATCCTTTAAGACCGATTCGAGTAAATATTTTGGATGTGATCAATAAGGCCCTTGCATTAATAGAATTTGAAGCAAAGGGGAAAAATATTCAATTTATTAAAACCCCTTGCAGAGAAAATCTTGAGGTTTTTACAGATCCTTGCCAACTTCAACAGGTTTTATTAAATCTTTTAAAGAACGCCATTGAAGCGATAGGTTCGTCTGGAGTGATTAAAATCGAGACAGATTATAATTATGGAAATGTTAAAATTAAAGTCTCTGATACTGGGAAAGGAATTCCAAATGGGGATTTAAAGAAAATTTTTAATCCATTCTTTACAACCAAACCTCCATCGAAAGGGACTGGTCTTGGGTTAGCAATCTCTTACATGATTATGCAAAGATTAAATGGAAGGATTGATGTTGAAAGCCAGGAAGGAAAAGGAAGTACATTTACAATTGTCCTTCCTCAGAAATAATGTGGATAATGGAAACATCAGTTTTTAAAAGAATAATGGTTGTTGATGATGAAGCTACCTTTAGAAAACTGTTACAGAGAAGACTATCTAAAAAGGGGGACTTGGTAGAGGCATTTGATTCGAGTGAATCTGCCCTTATCGCTGCGGAACAAAAAGAATTTGATGTTGCGTTATTAGATATAAAAATGTCAGGTATGGATGGAATCGAACTTCTAAGGAGACTCAAAGAGATTCATCCCAACATTGAGGTTATTATAATTACTGGACATGGAAGTATTGACTCTGCTATTTCTGCAATGAAACTGGGGGCCTATGACTATCTCACCAAGCCTTGTAAACTTACGGAATTAGATCTCGTAGTAGAAAAGGCCTATGAAAAATCTATCCTCCAGAGAGAGAACATACTTCTTAAGCAACAATTAAGATTAAAAAGTTCGTATGAAACCATTATCGGGAAAAGCAGAAAGACCCGTGAGGTAATTGCCTTAATAAACAGGGTAGCCCCAACTTCATCTCCTATTTTGATCCAGGGAGAAAGTGGGACAGGGAAAGAATTAGCTGCACGGATCATTCATAAGAAGAGTAAGAGGTTAGAAGGCCCTTTCATAGTAGTCAATTGTTCAGCTCTTCAGGAAAACCTTCTTGAAAATGAACTCTTTGGCCACGAGAAAGGTGCTTTTACCGGTGCATCTTATCTGAAACATGGCCTCTTCGAGATTGCGGACAGAGGAACTTTCTTCTTAGATGAAATTTCCGAGATGTCTCCCAATATTCAGGCCAAATTGCTCCGTGTGATTGAGTTTGGTGAGTTTAGACGGGTAGGAGGTAATAAAGAGATTCGAGTTGATGTCAGAGTTTTGGCTGCAACTAATAAAAAACTTGAAGAAGAAGTGAAGAAAGGACGATTCAGGGAGGACCTTTTTTATCGATTGAATGTAGTGACTATTAATTTGCCTCCCCTAAGAGAAAGAAAAGAAGATATTCCTTTATTAGTAGACTACTTTTTGAAAACTTATTATAAGGAAGGAGGTTTCGGTAAAAGGATTTCTGTAGATGCATTGGAAATACTTAAAAATTATGACTGGCCTGGGAATATTCGGGAGTTAGCAAATGTTCTTGAGAGAGCAGTAATTCTTTCCTCAGGGAATATGATTACATTAAAAGACCTTCCACTTTCAATTATCAACCAGCCTTCTGACAACTCAACAAGAATCAAGACAATTTCCGAATTGGAGAAGGATTTAATAGAAAAGACCATAAAGGAATTTAGCGGCAATAAAACACGTACCGCGAAAGTCCTCGGTATTAGTGTAAGAAACCTCTACCGTAAAATTCAAAAGTATGGCATAAGGAACTGAATTTAATATAATCCTTATGTTTTAAGACAAGTTGTCGTATATTAAATAAAAAATATGTCAAATTGTCATATTATACTTAGTCTCATCTTAAAATCATCTATCTCAGATAGAAGATATTATTTGAAAATTATAGACTTAGATGAGATGAATATAAAATTTTTTTAATGGCATAAAATTTGCTATCAAATAAATTTGGTTAATCTCTCAAAACTTTACCTCCATTTTAAAGGTGAATCATTATGAAGAGTGGAAAATTCGTTTCAAAGAGAGGAAGTCAAATAGAGATTGTTTATAAGTGCAATAAATGTTCATATATTATTAAAATAAACTCAGAAGATTCACCACCGAGCTTCTGTCCGAACTGTGCTCTAAATGGACCAAAAGGGGAAATGATATGTATCGAGGGGCCTTATTCCGTAAATATGGAAAAGGGAAGAAATAATGAATAAGATTTTTAATAAATATTATCTAAATTGAGCGACTTTTAATCAGGGTCATAGCGAGCATACAAAGGATGTGGAATTGCTACAGACAGGGGATATACCTAACAATGACTATTAAGAATCACTCAATTATTAGGAGGATAATTAATTTTCATTTTAATCAAAATTTTAAAGGAGGAAGATAATGGGTAAGACCAATTGGTATGATATGAGGGAGTTTCTGAATTTTCTGGAAGGAAGAGGTGATCTTATCCGTATCAAAGAAGAAGTCGACCCTGATTGGGAAGTAAATGGGATTACCCGCATAGGACTTCAACGCTTTGGTCCTGCTATTTTTTTTGAGCGAATAAAAGGGACTAACTTTCCAATGGTAGCCAATCTTCTTGGTGCTGACAGGAGATTCCTTTGGGCTTTAGGTCTTGAAGAATATGGTCAATTCAATGAATGGTGGGCAAAAAGAACTGAAACATTGATTCCAACCAAATTAGTTGATGATGGTCCTTGCAAGGAAGAAATTATCCCTGAAGAAAAGATTGATCTCAATAGAATCTGTAATGTTAAGTGGCATCAATATGATCATGGGCCTTTCCCTGGGACACTCTCTGTTTCTATAACAAAAGATCCTGAAACAGGAATTCTAAATGCAGGTATCTACAGAATGGAAACCCTCGGTAAAAACCTTTTGGGATGGGGAGCTCCTGAATATACACATGGCCGACAACATTATATCAAGTATGAGAGAATGAATAAACCCATGCCCATGGCAGTGATCACTGGATACGATCCAATTGTATTTATTGTCGCCTGCACAAGAACCTCTCCTGGAATTGATGAATTTCAGCTTGCAGGTGCCCTCCGTGGGGAGCCTCTTCAGGTTGTCAAATGCAATACTATCGATCTTGAAGTCCCGGCGACCTCTGAAATTGTATTTGAGGGATTTATCCAACCTCATGTAAGAAGTATGGAAGGAGGGTTTGGGGAATACACGGGCTATTATGGTGAGGCAAGGAACAATCCTGTTTTTGAGATAAAACATATCACCCATAGAAGGAATCCAATCTATCTCGGAGCCCGCGAACAATGGTATCCCTCAGATAGT
>JBBITW010000203.1:0-6175 GCA_037440525.1 Deltaproteobacteria bacterium | reverse complement strand
CAAGTTTTATCCGATTAGGGTTGTTCTTGAAAAGTTTAAAGAAAAAATTAAAAAGATTAGAATGGGGCGATCCTCCATGGTCTTGTCTTGTTGACTTTCCACAACGAGACTGTGTCGTAATTCTACATAAGAAATGAAACCAAATACGGCAAGGGACAAGCCCTTGCCCTACGGTTTAGATTCTTTTAATTTCTCGTAGGGCAAGCCCTTGTGGCTTGCCGAACCCTTATCAAGGTGTCATTTATTTTATGCTCCCATTAATAAGATATACCTCTGATAGAGATTTTCCCTTCCGAGAATAGAGAGAAAAAAGTGGTAAGGAAAAAATCGTTTCTAATTCAAATCCCTAAAAGCCTCATAGCTTCATCTATATGCATACTGAAGTATCTTAAGGCAGACGCAATATATTTGAACCTTCCATCAATTCTGATAAGGCTTATGACCAGATTCCTCAAAGAACACATCACTACTTTCCCATTCTTTCTCCTCACTCTACTTCTATCCTCATTAACGAAGCTCAAGATTTCCCTTCACAGAAATAAGATTAACATAGAATGGATCAAAAAGTCAGTCCCTTCTTAAAAACCTAATTTTTAATCTATTTGGAAAAACTTGCCGTAGCCCTGTTCATTTTCTCTCCAACTCATTTCAATTCCTAAGGCCTTATTTGGGGTTGACGGATTGGAAAATTAGTTATAAAATTCACATAATTTAAATAGAGGTTTTTGGCTTGAAAAAATTCTCATTAAATGAATTGAAAAATATAGCAAAATCAATATTTAAGAAGGGAGTTGAAGCAGTAGACCCAATTAAAAGGTTAAAGAATATAACATGGGTTAAGGGAAATCAGCTATTTATAAAGACTGAAGGGGGTATTGAAAGGAATTTTGATCTTTCCCATTTCAGAAGGATATTTTTAATTGGTTCGGGAAAGGCCTCTTCCTCCATGGCAAAGGCTATGGAGGAAATCCTCGGAGAAAGAATAGATAGAGGAATAATTGTAACCAAATATGGCCATTCCATACCCCTTCAAAAATCTGAACTGATAGAAGCAGGTCATCCAATTCCTGATAGAAATGGCCTTGAGGCATCAAAAAAGATAAAAAACCTACTGAATGAATCCAGTGAGAGCGATATTGTCATATTCCTTCTCTCTGGAGGTGCTTCATCTCTTCTCCCCATGCCATCTGATGGTATAACACTTGAGGAGAAACAGGAAGTAACCCAACTCCTTCTCGATTGCGGTGCAGATATAAAAGAGATAAATACTGTCAGAAAACATATCTCAACGATAAAAGGAGGCTGGCTTTCGAGATGGGCATATCCATCAATGGTGATTACATTCATTCTTTCTGACGTTGTTGGGGACCCTCTTGATATCATTGGATCTGGACCTACAGTTCCAGATCCATCAAGCTTTGATGATGCCTGGAAAATATTAGAAAAGTACGATCTTATAAAAGAGATTTCCTCTTCAATCAAGAATTATCTGGCTCTGGGTAGAGAGGGGAAAGTGGAAGAAACACCAAAACCAAAAGACCCTATCTTTGAAAGGGTATTTAATGTCCTTATTGGGTCTAATTTAATTGCACTTCAGGCCTCGAAGAAGGAGGCTCTATCCTTTGGTTTAAATACACTCATACTATCATCTTTCATAGAGGGAGATACGAGAGATGTAGCTCGATTGCATGGAGCAATTGCAAAGGAAATTATATATTCTGATAATCCAATCCCGAAACCTGCCTGTATACTATCTGGCGGGGAAACAACTGTGAACGTAAAAGGCCGTGGTCTTGGGGGAAGGAATCAGGAATTTGCCCTTACCATGGCATTCGAAATTGATGGATTGGAAAATGTGGTATTTTTAAGTGGTGGAACTGATGGAACTGATGGTCCCACTGACGCTGCAGGGGCATTATCTGACCACACCACAATTAGCAGGGCAAGGGCAATAGGTCTCGATCCAAAGGGCTTTCTTTTAAACAATGATTCATATAATTTCTTTAAGAGATTGGGAGACCTTCTGATCACAGGTCCCACGCATACGAATGTTATGGATTTAAGGATCCTCATTGTGGATTAAAATTCTTCAGAGGAGTTTAAAATGTATGAAATTACCATTATATCTCATTTTTCTGGTGCTCATAGGTTGCGTTATCTCCATGGAAAATGTGAAGAGCTTCATGGCCATAACTGGAAGATCGAAGTAACTACGGCTTCAAGGAAATTGAATAAAGAAGGAATGGTCATAGATTTTGAAATCTTAAAGAATAAGCTTGGCAAGGTACTTAAAAATTTGGATCATACCTTTTTAAATGATCTTCCATACTTTTCAGAGGTGGAACCCTCGTCTGAGAATATAGCAAAATATATATATGATAGTTTGAAAAAGGAGTTGAAAGGATATCCAGGAATATTGAAAAAGGTTACAGCATGGGAATCTGAAACATCCTGTGCTACCTATATAGGAGATAAACATGAATGATGTTCAAAATCAGAGAGACCATCGAAAGATTGAAATCAATAAGGTTGGGGTAAAAAATATTCGTTATCCTATCACTGTTCTGGATAAGGCAAAAGGCGTTCAGCATACAGTAGCAAGCGTTAATATGTATGTTGATCTTCCACATCGTTTTAAAGGAACTCATATGAGTCGATTTGTTGAGATTCTGAATAAATATAAGGGGGATATTGGAATTAAGAATTTTTCAAAGATTCTTGGAGAGGTAAAACGAAAACTCAAAGCCAAGACAGCACATCTTGAAGTCGAGTTCCCATACTTCATCGAGAAGGAGGCACCGGTGACCAGGGCAAAAAGCCTTATGGAATATATCTGTCGTTTTTATGGCTCAAGTAATGAAAGGGAAGATTTCTATGTGGGGATTGTTGTACCTATCACCACAGTATGCCCCTGTTCAAAAGAGATAAGTGAATTCGGTGCCCACAATCAGAGATCTATTGTTACAGTAAATCTGAGGTTTAAAAAATTTTTCTGGATAGAAGATATAATCCATCTGGTTGAGGAATGTGCCTCATGTGATCTCTATTCTATCTTGAAGAGACCAGATGAGAAATACGTAACTGAAAAGGCTTATGAAAAACCGATGTTTGTTGAAGATGTGGTCAGAGAGATTGCAAGACGTTTAAAGAAGGATAAGAACATCACATGGTTCACAGTGGAATCTGAGAATTTCGAGTCTATCCATAATCACAGTGCCTATGCATTTGTGGAGAGTTGTTCTGGTGTATGATTGAAGGTTCGTAGATTCCAATTATTATTTTTTATCGGGGAGTAGCGCAGCCTGGTAGCGCGCTTGGTTCGGGACCAAGAGGTCGGGAGTTCAAATCTCCTCTCCCCGACCATTTCTATCAATATATAAATACAATTCCTATACGTCTTCCCAAAGGAACATCCTCAGGAGATACTCCAGCTCCACAGGGATATATATCCCAGCCCATCCGTGCAGCCATACCAAAGACATCCATCCCAACCCCTTCCATAGAGGATCGGGCCTTTAAAGGGAAACGACAGGAATTCCCAGGCTTTAGGGCCTGACATTCTAATTTTTCACAAAAGGCCGACTTACATGGCCCTGCTCCAAAACCCATTGCAAAGTAATACCCATCATAGAAAGCAAGGGATTCTAATTTAGAAGTAATTTCATAAATTTTTCTTCGATGAGCATTGGCATCCTTTCTCTTTGCAAGGGCCTCAAAAGGGCCTACAAACATCTCAGAAGGAGCTTCAGAAGTAAAGATGATTCCATACCTGTATCTCTTAATAATCCTTCTTATCTCCTCAGGCTTAATAGAGTAAGGAGGGCAATTAGCACTCGTCCCGAAAAATCTACATTTTGGATAGATACATTTTGCATAAGCCCTTTCATCTATGATGACCTCGCTTGACTTAATAATTTTGGCATCGGTTGCCCCAAATTTAATTGCCTCTTTCCTGTAACTTTCTAAATCTGAAATCAAACGCTTCTGAGAAACCTTCTCAACTATTTTTCTAACCATCTAATCCCTCCTTATGTTCTAAGATTTTTGGCATTAGAAATTTGTTTTAACATTATGATTTTTTATAAAAACTGTCAATGGATATTTTCTAATTTTTATTGACTTTTTTTCATTTCAATTATAGTATTTAAAAAATTTCAAAAAAGATCGAGGAGGTAGGATTATGGCAAAAATGTTGAAGGAAACCATAGAGGTATTTAACGACCCGAAGAGTTCAAAGGTTTTGGCTACAGCCGCTACACTCTCAGATATAAATGTGGTACCGAAAGGGAGTCTTATGGCCCTCAATGATGAACTGATTGCATTTGCAGATATATTTGGAGACAAAACAAATAAAAATTTAGAGGCGAATAAGAAAGTATCTGCTTTGGCCTTTAGAACAAATCCATTATCAGGCTATCAGGTAAAGGGGACATTCCAGGGATACCAGACCTCAGGCGAGCTATTTGACCGATTTGCCAGAGAGATAAAGGAAAGGATAAATCTAAATATCAAGGCTGTTGGCACTATCAAAGTGGATGAAGTCTATGCTGTTGCACCACCTCAGCCAGGGAAAAAGATTGCTTAAAGAGGTATTGATAAAATGTTAATTTACGAAAATTTTTTAGAACTTCTAAAATACCGTAGGAGTATTCGCCGTTTTAAACCCGATCCCATCCCTGATGAATATGTTTTAAAAATAATAGATGCTGCCCATTATTCGATGTCAGGTGCAAACTCTCAGCCTTGGGAGTTTATTATCGTTAAGGACCCAATTATTAAAAAGAAAATCCGTGAAGCCTACAGGGAAGATTTAGAACTCACTTTTTCGCTTGAACAACAGAGGATTTCAAAATACAGACATCCAGCATTTAATCTCCCACCGGAAGAGAAAGAGAAGGCCTTTTCTATGTTGGGCAGTTGGGGGGATGCACCTGTCTTGATTGCAGTTCTTGAAGACCCGAGAAAGCAATGGGGTTCAGTAATGATCGCCCATGGAGACCTCTTCTACAATAGTGCCAGGGATATACTCAGTGCAACCATGGGCCATCTCTCGATGACCATGCACCTTGCTGCGGCATCCCTTGGCCTTGGGTCACAGAGGGTAGATGTGTGCAATGAACATGCTTATAAAGAGATACTTGGTTATCCTGAGCCTCTTAGGCTAAACATTATTGTTCCTATTGGATACAGGGATTATGAACCTGGCCCTCCCCACAGACTCCCGACTGAAGAGATGATTCATTACGATCGATATGACATGAAGAAATTTTTATCTCATGAGAATTTCTTAAAATACTTAGAACGTATCCGCGAACTCGGAAGACCAGGCTATCGCGTGGTCGTGGGTGAAGAAGGTGGCTAATAGGAACTAAAGTTGATATTTTCTTCTTACAAACCTTATAAGGGGAACATCGAATTCATCAGGATATTTCAGATTGGCCTTTATGAGAGAGATCATCTGGCGAACCATCTCCTTGACCATGTTTATCGCAAGTAAATTCTCTTTAATTGCACCTTTAGCCTGAGCATAGCCAAAAGAATATTCTGCAGTAAACATATGGTTATAATTGAAATACATATGGAAGATGTTGGCTGTATTGAGGCAGCCCCTATTACCTGCAACCAAAATTAATCCCCCTATCTTATTTGCCAACTGGAGTTTGGGAAATGTCAGAGCATAGGTGCGATCCAATGCTACCTTTGTCAGTCCGGTCATGGACCAGAAGTAAACCGGGGTTGCCCATATGATTCCCTGGGCCTCCAGTAAATTTTTATAAATTTCTTCCATATCATCTTTAATTACACATCTTCCATTGTCTATACATTTTTGGCATCCATTACAAGGGGCAATCTTTTTATTTCTCAGAGTGATTTTTCGAGTCGCAAAACCATTTTCCCTGGCCTCTCCCAGCGCCATATCCAGCAATATCTCTGTATTGCCTCCTTTTCTAAGGCTTCCCAAAATCCCAACAATCTTCATCTTTACCCCCATCTTATTTGGAATATAATTTTGGTAAAGTTTATTAAATTTATTTTTATAAGTCAAGAAAAAAAGCTTAGATCTCTGAAAAAGTATTAAAAACTGTTTTTATAGACCAGGGAGGTGGGGTGGAAAAGCCCTCGAGCGGATACCGATAATAATATGGCACCATTGATTAATACCCTGAAAATGCTT
>JBBITW010000202.1:0-6185 GCA_037440525.1 Deltaproteobacteria bacterium | reverse complement strand
TTATTATCGGTATCCGCTCGAAGGCTTTTCCACCCCACCTCCCCAGTCTATAAGAATATTTTTAATACTTTTTCAGAGCTCTCTATAAAAAGACTTGACAAAAATAGTAGAAGTTAGAAAATAGATTAAAATATAAGGAAGAAAGGAGGATAAAGATGGAAAGAAAATATTTATTTAAATGGTTTGCAGTCATTTTTTTAATCCTCGGTTTATTTAACATCCCATTATTTTACCCTTATGTCCAATCTGCGGAAAAACCGATTATCCTCGGTGCCCCCCTCTCTACAGCCTTTCTCTACGGATGGGATGCAGAAAGGGCAATGAAATTGGCTATTGAGGAAATCAATGCCAAGGGAGGTGTAACAGTCGGTAAAGAGAAGAGGCCTTTTAAGTTGGAGGTGATAGATACAAGAGACCTTGAACCCGGAGTTCCGGTTAGTGATGCCCTGCTCGTAGTTGAGAAATTGATTCTCGAGAAAAATGCTGATTTCATCGTGGGTGGTCCTGTTCGATCTGAAGCTGCACTTGCAGCCATGGATCTACTTTCAAAATACAAAAAGGTATCCATTCTATCAACAGGGGTCCTTACTCCAGCCTACCACAAACGGATCAATGATGAGTATAATAAATTCAAATATTGTTTTAGAATATCAGGGGAAGTGGGGTGGATGGTAACAGGTGAGTTTATTCCATGTTTGATGATGATAAAGGAGAAATATGGTCTGAATAGACTTTTTATTATGGTTCAGGATGTTGCGCATGCCCGTGCAGGTGGAGATATCGTTGCCAAATTGGCTGGAGGAAAGGGTTGGGAAATCCTTGGTAAAGAAGTCTATCCAACAGGGACTACCGATTACTCTGTGGGATTACTCAAGGCTAAGAAAGATAATGCACAGGTTATTCTCATATGGATGGATATGCCTGAAACATCCATCCTTCTCAAGCAATGGTATGATATGAAGATTCCTGCTCTTCCATTTGGAACAATTATCTCAGCTGCAGAACAGCCTGGTTTCTGGAAGGCAACAGAAGGAAAAGGGGAATACTGTTTGGCAAGTGTAGTCAATGCAGGAAATGCCCCTTCAAAAGCTACCCCCTGGACAATGAAATTTGTTGAGGCATATCAGAAGAAGTATGGTTTAGAACCCGAGGGCTATGGCACATCATCAAGCTATATGGTTCCCTATGTATTGAAAGATGCAATTGAGCGGGCTGGATCCCTCGACCCAGAGGCTGTTGTTTCTGCCCTCGAAAAGACCGATATTATGGGAGTCTATGGAAGAATAAGGTTCGATCCAAAAAACCATCAGATCATACCAAGCATTGATCCGGGTGAGGGAGCTGTTGGGACAATCTTTCAGTGGCAGGCAGGTAAAAGGATTGTGGTATTCCCACCAAAAATTGCAACGGGGGAGATAAAACTCCCTCCCTGGATGAAAAAGTAAATAAAAAGGGGACAGGCAACTTTTTTATATTCTTTTTTTCTATTACTTAAAGAATTAATTTAATAAAAAAGTAGTCTGTCCCCCCAACCTTCTTAGTTACTTTTATGGGCATTCTGATTTACGGCATCGTTAATAGTTTTTCCCTTGCACTGATGGCCATTGGCTTTACACTCGTCTATGGCATCAGTCGTCTCCCAAATTTTGCACATGGTGCATTATATGTTGTAACTGGATTTGCTGTCTGGTGGTTTATAAACATCTTAAAATTAAATTATCTCCTCTCCATCATCCTCGCTTTGATATTGATGGGGTTGATTGGAGCAGGGATTTATCGATTTATCCTCATCAGGGTGAGAGGGATGGCAACATCTGAGATCATTGCCTCATATGCATTGGGGCTTGCTGTCCTTGAAGCTCTTCGTTGGAGGGGATTTAAGGGAATGACCTATACCCTGCCTGTATTTATTGAAGGAACCATCACCATTGGAGGAGTTCCTGTGGATCTTCAACGTATCATAGTCATGGGGATTGGAATTGTAGTAGTAACATTTATGTGGCTTTTCACCCATTATAACAAGATAGGGTTGGCACTGAGAGGCATGGCCCAGGATGAACATGCGGCCATCATGCTGGGGATTGATTCAGACTGGATGGCCATCATCGCAATGGCCTTAGGATCCATTCTCGCTGGACTCTCTGCAATTGTCCTTCTCCCCCTGGGGAATATTGTTGTGGAGACAGGCTACAATGTCCTGATTCTATCGATTGCTGTATGCATTGTTGGAGGCCTTGGAAGCTGGGTTGGCGCAATACTTTCTGCCTTTATGATTGGATTTGTCCAGATCATCACAGTTGCCTATATTCAATCCCACTTCCATATGGTTGTTGCCTTGATTGCAATCATAATAACACTCATTGTTAGACCTTCAGGACTATTTGGAAAACAAAAAGAACTGGAAGAAAGGGTCTGATACGCGAATCGGTACAAAATGAGCAAATTGGCAATGAACAATTAACAATGATTATTAGAGCTCATCCCCCTCACCTTAATCCTCTCCCCTGGGGGAGGAGGCTGTGTCGCAATGAGGTATATGCAATGTTTGTCATTCCGAGCGAAGCGAGGAATCTAAAGAATTCAAACCCTTATAAAAAATAGATTCTTCGGCTAAAGCCTCAGAATGACATTACGACACAGACTCGAGAGGGGAGAGGAAATTTATGCATTTTTTATAGGTCTCTTATTTAGGGCTGAACATGGAGTTGGTAACTCAGGAAAGAAGAAAAGAGCGTCTCGATCGCGGTATCAAGGTGAGAACTGAAGGGATCTATGCAATCTCTTCATTGGAAGAGGTGAGCTATCTCATTTTGCCAAGGTTGATATTAATCTTAGGCCTCCTCCTTCTCCCAATCCTCATGCCAACACTTTACTGGAAAAGGGTCATCTCCATTGTCAGTATCTATGGCCTTCTCGCCATTGGATTTGATTTCTTGGCAAATTTCGTGGGCCTTGTATCGCTTGGTGGTGCATTTTTCATTGGAACAGGTGGATATATCGCTGCAATTCTTAATAAATCCTTTGGGCTAACACCTGCCCTAACCATTCCTATAGCAACTATAGGAGGGGCTTTGATTTGCACCCTTTTACTTCTCCCCTGTCTTCCTCTTAGAGGTGTCTATTTTGCGATTGTGACACTCATGTATCCGCTCGTCTTTGCCCGCATCATTGAAGCCTTAAATATCCTCGGTGGAACAGACGGTATACTCGGGGTTGCAAGCCTTCCGAGCAGATGGATTGAACAGTATCTCATCATCCTAATTGTTATCGGTTCTCTTTTTGGTCTGAGAAGATTGGTCAACGAAGATATAGGTCTTGTATTTCGTGGAGTGAAGGATAACGATCAGGCTGTTCGGGCATCAGGGTTAAATATAACTCTTTATAAGGCGATCGCAGTCTTTATAGCGGCAGGACTTGGCTCTCTCGGAGGGGCATATCTCTCCCATATCTATATGTGGGCAGGGATATCTCAATTTGCACTCGATTTTTCTATTATACCCATTGCCGCTACAGTGATTGGTGGAGGAGGAACACTGATCGGACCTCTACTCGGTTGTTTTATCCTCGTCCCGGTATCAGAAATACTTCGAGAATTTGGGACTCTTAGAATTGTCTTCTACGCCATCATACTACTGATGTTCATCATGTTCCGCAGTGAAGGAATAATGGTCTATGCTCAGCGAAAATACCATCAATTTGAGAGATGGGTGAAGGTATGAGCAAAGAGATCATCCTTAAAGCAACTGATATCTGTAAGTCCTTTGGTGGTCTTCAGGCGCTTAAGAATGTGAGTTTCAGTGTAGAGCAAGGGGAGGTCTTCGGGATTATCGGACCAAATGGATCTGGGAAAACGACACTGATCAATTGTATTACAGGTTTCATAAAGATGGATTCGGGCAGGGTGATCTATAGAGACAGAGACATTACAAATCGATCTCCCAATCGTATAGCAAATCTCGGAATAACAAGAACCTTCCAGATCATGAGACCTTATTATAGTTTGCCTGCCTATAAGAACCTTATCATCCCCCTTTTCTCACCGAGGGCAAAGAAAAAGGGGGGATGGAGAGGAGGGGGAAAGCTTGGTGATCGCTCAACAGTTAGCATAGATATCCTTGAAGAGATAGGTTTTGAAAGTGATTACTTCGTCCCTTAAAAGATTGAATAAAGCCTTCCAACTGGATATATCAAACTCCTCGAACTTGCGAGATGTCTTGCCTTAAGGCCTGATATAATCCTCTGTGACGAGGTCTTCTCTGGATTAAGTATGAGTGAGATAGCGAGTATGGTGCCTTTGATAGAAAAATTACAGATGGATGGGATTACCCTAATTATGATTGAACATCGATTGAGGGAGCTCTTCAGGGTGGCAAATCGTGTTATGGTTTTAAATTTCGGGGAAAAGCTAACCGAAGGTCGACCCCAGGAAGTAATGGAAGATGAAAGGGTAAGAGAGGCCTATCTCGGATCGGAAAAGGTGCTTGAATATAATTTTGAAGCTTAACTCTTCGGTTTTCCATGAGGCGTCAGTATAATGGAAAAGGAATTAAATTTCACCCGATTCGAAAGAATGTGTGAGAAGTATCCTGATCGTGTTGCAATAATCTATCTTGGAGAGAAGTTCACATTCGCAAGACTCATGGACCATATCAACCGATTCTCTACAGCCCTCAAACATTTGGGAATCTCTAAGGGTGATAAGGTTATGCTCTATATATCAAATTCAGTTCAATGGGTAATATCCTTCTTTGGAATCCAGATGATTGGTGGAGTTGCTGTTCCTGTCCCCCCTATCTATACTTCATTTGAGATTGAATATATGATTAATGATTCAGGAGCTGAAACGATCATCTGCCTTGATACCAATTTCTGTTATGTGGAAGAGATATTCCCAAAGACCTGTCTGAAAAGGGCTATTGTTACAAATCTTGCAGATCTTCTTCCTCTCTGGAAACGGACAGCAGGGTTCCTCTTTGATAAGATCCCGAATGGCAATGTGAAAAAGGGTGATAATGTCTATCTTTTTAAAGAACTGATTAAGACAAAACCTGAAAAAATCGATGTAGAGATCGATCCAGTAAACGATCTCTCTTACATCCTTTATACAGGTGGAACAACAGGTTTCCCAAAAGGTGTGCCAGGGAATCATATTGGCATGACCTCCTATATCAGGGATATTATTGAGGATGTGTTAAAGGGATACGTCAGGGAAGGAGGGGATACCTATATTGTCATCAACCCCCTCTTCCACATAATGGCCCTTGGTCTCTTTGTAGCCATAGGTCTGAACCTTGGAAATACATCAGTCATCATGCCTGTTCCCCAGGTTGATGCTATCTTACGAGCAATCCAGAAATATAAAGTAAGATGGTTTTTAGGAGTTCCTGCCCTCTATAGAATGATTCTTGAAAATGACCGTTTAGATCAATATGATTTAAGTTCCATGAAATATTGTTATTGTGGAGGGGATGTACTTCCAGTTGAAGTTTTTAAACGCTGGAAAGAACGCTTTGGAATTCCCATCTATCAGGTTTATGGTTCAACAGAGGCTGGTCATGTTACCTATAGTAGACTGGACAGGGAACCTGAGCTTATGTCAATAGGAATGCCTCTCAAAACAAGGAAGTGTATTGTTGTGGATCCTGATACTCTCGAACCGGTTCCACGGGGGGAGATAGGGGAATTGCTTGTTACATCAGATTTCACTGTAAAGCAATATTGGAATAAACCAGAAGAAACCGAGCGCTCCTATGTAGAGATAGACGGAAAGATCTATTACAGGATGGGAGATTATGTTAGAGAGGATCAAAGCGGGCAAATATATTACGTAGAGAGGTCGGCAGACATAATCAAGTATAAGGCCTATAGGGTCTCTGCATCAGAGATTGAGGCAGTTCTTCAGGATCATCCAACAGTGATTGGCGCATGTGTTGTTGGTGTTCCGGATGAAAGGGTTGGGGAACGTATCAAGGCAATAGTTGTTCTTAAAGAGGATGCAAGGGGAGTTGATGCCTCTGAACTTATTAAGTGGTGCCGTGAAAGGCTTGCCCCTTATAAGATCCCCCAGTATATAGAATTCAGGGACATGCTTCCAAAATCGAAGGTTGGAAAATTGCTTCGCCGTGAAATAAGAGAGGAAGAAAGGAGGAGAATCTCAAGATAGAAAATATAATCCATTCCCAAAA
>JBBITW010000201.1:0-6208 GCA_037440525.1 Deltaproteobacteria bacterium | reverse complement strand
TGTTTTGCCCGAATAATAGCCTGTATATTCACCAAAAGGACCTTCTTCCTTAAATTTTGTTGGATCTGTCTCGATCTCTCCCTCCAGTATCAATTCTGCATTGGCTGGCAACGGCAAGCCTGTGAGGTCGCTCTTGATAACCTCAAAGGGTCTTCCACGCAAAGAACCTACTATATCATATTCACATATTCCAGCAGAGACGAGGGTGCTACCGGCAAGAAAGAGTAGTGGATCACCCCCTATAACTGCTGCGGCAGGCATCCTCTTTTTCATCTTCTGATATTTCTTTAACATGAAGTCTGCATGCTTACCCTTGATAATCTGGATCCCTGTGGTATTTTCACTCAAAATCTGCATCCGATATGTCCCTAAATTTACCCAATCGCTTTCAGGATCTTTTGTAATGAGGAATACTGCCGTACCAATATAACGCCCCCCATCCATGGGATAGAATTTTGGTGCAGGGAAATTATAAAGATTTACATCAGAGCCCTCTACCACATTTTCCAAAACAGGGCCATTTTTGACTTCTACAGGAGGAATGAGTTTCTTTGTTGTAAGTTCCATCCACCTTTTTGCCAT
The DNA here is from genome assembly GCA_037440525.1 of Deltaproteobacteria bacterium. GTDB lineage: Bacteria > Desulfobacterota > BSN033 > BSN033 > UBA1163 > JBBITW01. Next base: position 5,626 of record JBBITW010000201.1, on the reverse strand, counting down.
GTCGCACATGGAAAATTCAAGAGGCATCCCAAGGGCTATGGCAAGACGTTTTGGAGATGTAAATGCGCTTGAAAGGACAGGGATCTTATAACCCTTCACATTTTCGAACAAAAGGGCAGGCCCCTTGTTCTCTTCATTAATTTTTGCAACATGGGAGAGTTCAAGATCCCAGTTAACCTCTGCCTTTACCCTTCGCAATTCACCCTCACCTTCACATGTTTCTATAAAACCCCTTAGATCCATAGTCTCCTCCTTTAATTGGAATTGAATATATGCAATTATATTTTTAAATTAATTTTTGTCAATCAAATTTATGCTGAGGTCTCTGAAAATGTCCTTAAACTCGCCCTCACCTTAATCCTTTCCCCAAGAGACTGTGTCGTAATTCGACATAAGAAATGAAACCAAATGAGGCAAGGGACAAGCCCTTGCCCTACGTTTGTGATTCATTTAATTTCTCGTAGGGCCTTGTGGCTTGCCGAACCCTTATCTCTTGACAGCGTCATATAATTAATACATACTAATACATAAAATAATACATATCAAACAGAGGGAGTTTATGAGGACAACACTGAACATAGATGAAGAATTGTTAGATAAGGCGACAAGATTAACTGGTATTGAAGAGAAGACCTCGCTTGTCAGGCTTGGGCTCGAGGCACTCATAGCGAGGGAAAGCGCTAAAAGACTTGCCCAACTGGGAGGAACAGAAAAGAAGTTGAGGAGAATACGACGCAGAAGAGAGAGGGAGAGATAAGATGGTTCTTGTTGACACTTCAGTATGGGTAGCACATCTGCGACGCGGAGATATTGGTCTTGAAACATTACTAAATGAAGGCAATGTTGTCTGTCATCCATTCATCATAGGAGAGCTGGCTTGTGGGAATATCAGGAATAGATCTGAAATACTTTCTCTTCTTAAGGTTCTCCCTGTAGGAGTTACTGCAGAACATGAAGAGGTGATGCGATTTATAGAAAACCATAGCCTGATGGGAAGAGGGTTGGGTTATATTGATATGCATCTGCTTGCTTCAGCTATATTGAGCAGGGTTCCACTTTGGACACTTGACAGGAAATTGAAACAAGTTTCTCTGGAATTAGGGTTAGCATATTGATATATTTAAGTAATTAACCCCTCCATACCTCCCCTTAAAATAAGGGGAGGCAAGGATTTTTTTCAAAGCTCTCTCTTTGGAGACTTGACAATAATTATTCTAAAATGATAAAAATACTAACATGATAGAAAATAGTATGAAAAAATATAAGGCCTTGGGATTAAAATTGACCCCTCAACGTATTGCCATTATTCAATATATGGATGGGAATAAAGAACATCCCTCGGCTGAGGCGATATATAAATATGTCAGGAAAAAGTTTCCAACCATGTCTTTTGCTACTGTCTATAATACCTTAGAGAGCCTTAAGAAAAGGGGCTATCTCATAGAACTCAATATCGATCCCAAAAAGAAGCGCTTTGATCCCAATCCCGAGCTTCATCATCACTTCATATGTGAACAATGCAATAAGATCCTGGATATCCACTATGAATTCTCCCTCCCCCTATCGAAACTTAAGAAGGAAGGATTTCAAATTTCAAAAAGTCATATTGAATTCTTTGGAAAGTGTCCAGAGTGTAAAAAAGAAACCTAAATTTAATAATTCAGCAATAGGCTGAACCGCTCCATTTAGAAAATATATCTTTGGACATCTAAAAATTTCTTGACTTTTTTTTGATTTTTTATAATTTTTAATGTTAATAAAAAATATCTATTTAAAAATTTTTTAAAAATTGTGAAGTATTCAGAAAGGTAGAAAAGAGATGCAACTACCAAAATTCAAGTTTATTCAAGCCAATTCACTGAAAGAGGCCTGCTCTATCCTTGTCGATTATAGTGGGAAGGCAGTAATTCTGGCTGGAGGCACTTCACTGATTGTTTCACTCCGCTACGGGCTCTGTAAACCTGATGTTGTAATCGGGCTCAAAGGATTAACCACACTGGATTATATTAATAAAAAAGATAATGGTGAAATTACAATAGGCTCGATGGTCACATTGGAGACTCTATCAAAATCACCCCTTATAGTAAAAGAACATCCCTGGTTATCTCAGGCTACCCAGCTTATAGCTGTTTTGCCAATTCGCCAGAAGGCGACCATCGGGGGAAACCTCTGTCTCAATACCCGATGCATCTACTATAATCAATCGGAGTTATGGAGAAGTGGTCAGGAGGCTTGCTTCAAAAGGGGAGGAAATGTCTGCCATGCAGTCGAGAATAGCAGACGCTGCCAGGCTGTTTATCAGGGAGACCTTGCTCCACTTCTGATAGCCCTGGGAGCTGAGGTGAAGATTGTCTCGAAAAACAGCGAAAGGATGATCCCACTTGCCGATTTCTTCACCGCAAGAGGAGAGAACCCCAACCTTATGAAGGGAGATGAAATTCTCGTTGAGGTGAAAATACCTCCCTTCGAGAATCGGATTACTGCTTCATACGAAAAACTCAGAGTCCGCGAGGGAATGGAATTTCCAATGGCCGGAGTAGCCGTAATGTTGAAAAAAGATGGAAACGAAACAATTGAAAATGCCAGATTGGTCCTGGGAGCTGTTGGCTCTTCTCCAATCATACTATCCGAGGCAGGAAGAATTCTTGAGGGACAAAAACTTACTGAAGACCTGATTCAATCTGTATCAAAAGAGGGGGTTGAGAAGGCCAGGCCAGTAGCAAACTTATCTATGGATGCGAATTATAGAAAGAAGATGATTGGAGTACTTATAAAGAGGGCCCTACGTAGAGCCATGGCAATAAAGCCTCAGGGTTAAGGCAGACAAATCTTAGAATCTTTTATCAGCATAATTTCAAAAATAAAGGAGACCCATGGAAAGGATTTCGATTTCTCTAAATATTAATGGAAGAGAAGAAAATCTTGAAATTGCATCGAATAAAACCCTCCTTGAAGTTATCCGGGAGGATTTACAACTCACCGGAACCAAGTGCGGGTGTGATGACGGAACCTGTGGTGCATGCACTGTATTGCTAAACGGCATACCTGTGCGCTCCTGTCTACTTCTTGCCGCTGAAGTCCAGGGAGAAGAGATTATCACCATTGAGGGATTGGCCGAGGGTGAGAAACTGCATCCTCTTCAGGAGTCTTTCGTAAAACATGGTGCTATTCAATGTGGATTCTGCACGCCAGGAATGATTCTAACAGCCAAGTCGCTACTGGAAAAAAATCCCTCTCCCACTGAGTGGGAGATTCGTCAAGCGATCTCTGGTAATCTATGCCGTTGCAGTGGCTATACAAAGATTGTTGAATCGGTGATGGCTCTGTCCGGCCAGAAGGCAGAAATTTTGGAAAAAGAAGACGAATATCCAGACTATTCTGTAGTAGGAAAAAGGATCCCTCGAATCGATTCCACTCCAAAGGCGAGGGGGGAGACCAAGTATTCTGCAGATCTCTATTTGCCAGGAATGCTTCATGCAAAGGTGCTTCGTAGCCCTTACGCCCACGCAAAGATATTGAATATTGATACAAGTCGAGCTGAGAAGCTTCCTGGAGTAAGGGCAATTATAACAGGAAATGACGCCCCTGCCTACCGATGGGGTGTCTTTGCATATACCCGGGATATGCAGTTGCTTCCATCAGATAGGGCCCGCTTCTTTGGCCAGGAGGTAGCTGCGGTGGCAGCAATAAATGAAGAGATTGCCAAAGAGGCCCTGGATCTCATCAAGGTAGAATGGGAACCTCTGCCCTATGTGCTTGATCCAGAAGAGGCTTTGAAGGATGGGGCCCCACAGCTTCATGATGATAAACCAGGCAATATCAGTGTCAGGATCTTTGTCAACGAAGGCAATGTGGATCGAGCACTTTCCGAGTCTTTCATCGTCAGGGAGGGCCGCTTCTCCTCACCAGAAGAAAGCTACTGTCAGATGGAGAATTACGCTGTTGTGGCAAATTTTGACAGCACTGGGCTCGACATATGGTGTCCCAATGCAGGACCTCACATGAAGGCAAGACCTCTCAGTAATGCATTGGGTATTGCAACTTCAGACGTCCGGGTGCGTAAGATTGCAGTGGGCGGGCATTTTGGTGGTAGATCTGAGATTTCACCTGCAGATTTCATGGCAGCTCTCCTTTCCCGAAAAGCCCGCAGGCCTGTCAAACTGGTTTATAACCGGGAAGAGAACTTCAACTGTGTCCGCCAGGTTCATAGCTCTATAACAGATTGCAAGGTGGGGGTAGATCGAGAGGGAAATATTACAGCCGTTGATATAAAGGTCATCATGGATGGCGGGGCTTACGCAAGCACTGGCCCCATAGCGGCATCAGTCGCATATATCATGATCGAGGAGGCATATAAGATCCCAAATCTTCGATACGAGGCCATTCGGGCTTATACAAACAAACCCCCCAGGGGTATGTATCCTCATCACCCACGAACGACCTATGCCGGATTGGAGTTGCTCTTAGATGAAATTGCTGAGACACTGGGAATGGATCCACTCGAATTCAGGATAAAAAATGCTGTTCACGAAGGCTACATCACTGCTACGAAAACGGTTATCACCTCTTGTGCTGAAGTTGAAACGATGCGACTGGCTGCAGAAAAGTCACGCTGGAAGGAGAAAAGAGGGAAATTACCTCCTTATCGGGGTATAGGAATGGGTTGTAGTTCAATGATTAGCGGTTTTCCTATGGGCATACGTGGAGGATCAGCAGCCTTTGTTCGTTTCAATGAGGACGGCGATGCTGTAGTTATTTCCGGAGTAATGGACAATGGACAAGGAAACGACAGTATGATCGCTCAGATCGCTGCCGAAGAGCTTGGAATCCCTCTTGAAAAAATCAAAGTCATCACAGGTGATACAAGTGTAACACCTTCTGATCAGGGGGCTTACTCACAGGCATCTACACTCATCTCTGGAGGGGCAGTCAAAGCAGCTGCTTCAGATGCTAAGGACCAACTCTTAGAGGTTGCTTCTCATATGCTTGAGGCCAGAAAGGAGGATTTGGTTGCACGTGATGGTCGAATCTTCGTAAGAGGGGCACCTGAGCGGTGGGTAGATATCGGTAAAGTGGCACGAAGTGCGCTTTCTCAGAACCGTGCAATCTTAGGCCGTGGGGACCGTTGGCCAGATGCTGATCCTAAACGTGAATGGGTAAAAAATCCGCGAGGACAAATCGCCTCTACATTCTCATTTGGCACGGCAGTGGCCGAGGTTGAGGTGGATTGTGAAACTGGAAAAGTTAAGCTACTGAATATGGTTGCCGCTCATGATTGTGGTTATCCCATCAATCCAATGGCGATCGAACAGCAGATCCAGCGATCTGCGGCTGAAGGAGGCCCTCAGGGGGTACTGATGGAGAAACACCTATGGACCAACAGGGGACAAAACCTTAATGCCAACTTCATAGATTACTGGTTCCCCCTTGCTACAGATGTTCCCCATATCCACCCTATCATCGTAACCTCTAAGGATCCATTTGGACCATTTGGTGCCAAAGAAGGAGGCCTTTCGATTTCTGTTGCCATGATAGGGGCAGTGGCGAATGCAGTGCGGAATGCCATTGGGATAATGCCCCGAGAGTTTCCCCTCACACCTGAAGTGGTGCTACGAATGATAGAGGA
>JBBITW010000200.1:0-6235 GCA_037440525.1 Deltaproteobacteria bacterium | reverse complement strand
CTCTGTCATTCCAAGCTTTTTTCCACTGTCATTCCGCCTCTCCTCTGTCATTCTGTCCACCCTCCTGTCATTCCGAGTGAAACGAGGAATCTATGAGATTGCCACGCCCTTCGGGCTCGCAATGACAAATCACTTTATATCCAATTATTAATCCCTCCACACCTCCCTTTAAAAAAGGGAGGGAAATTCTTTTTCTTTATTTATCCTAACTCTCCTTTTCCTCCCCTTAGTGTAAGGGGAGGGCTGATGGGGTTAATTGAAATAAATGTCATTCCGAGCGTAGCGAGGAATCTCCCCCTCTTGTCATTCCGAGCGAAGCGAGGAATCTATAGAATTTAAACCCTTATAAAATCGGCTAAAGCCTCATAATGACATTGCGACACAGCCTCTAAATTAAGAGGGGTTCAAAAAGATCACTATCTCTTTCTTGGAAGTCTCTCAGGTATCTGAGGTATTTGTGGCATCTCAAACTTCTGAGGTGTTTCTTTAATCAAAGTTTTTGCATCATTCCCATACCCGATAAGAACCATTTCATAATCTTTTGATTGCGATTTGACCATTCCATAAGGAGAGATATCTTTATAAACCCATATATTTACAATGCCATCAGGATCCTGATATTGAAAATGTTTTACTGTAAATGTTCCAGCAGGAACTTTTATAATTTCCGTTCCTTTATCGATCATCCTCCCCGGCTTTTCCTCTGTTTTTGGAGGTTGCCCTATCATTCCAACAGGCATCTCCATGGCAGGATCATTTCCCATCTTAACAATCATGCGTTTTACGCTTTTCTGGTCTTCTGGATTTCCTGAAACAAGCATTTTTGTAATGACCCTTCCTTCACGCTCAGTTTCTATCACTGTTTCATACCAGTAGGAATCTCCTTCCTTCCCTACAACTCCAATCTTCATTTTTGAAGCAGGTTCTTCTTTTGTTATTATTTGATATTCCGACCATCCACCCACAACTGGTTTAAATTCAGAATAGAATCGAGCTCTACTACTTGGCCCAAATTGGCCATGGGCAAAATAAACGAAGATAAAAATAAAACCCATAAAGACTACAAATATTATTTTTTTCATGCCTACCCTCCTAATTAATATTTTTTAATTTATTAAAATAGATACCCTGAGCCCTTCGATTTTCTCAGGACAAGTCTCCCCAAGGGAATCTCATTTAGATAATGTGTCGATAAGCTCACCATGGAATCATGAGCCTGCTGATTTTACTGCAAATTGATATAACATGAATCCAAGCAAAACTTCCATAGAAAAATTAAGAGAGCATAGATCACCAAACGATAAGATAATAAACAAAAAAATTACAATTAAAAAATTAATTTTAAAAAGTCAAATAATTGCTAATAATTATATTGACAATCTTAATGTAAATTGTCAATTTTTATTACTGAGCCCTTTGAAAAAGTCCTGAAATGACTGGGGAGGTAGGGTTCCAAACCCTTCGAATGCATTCCCACCCCATCTCCCCATTCTATAAGACTCTTTTTAAATACTTTTTCAGAGGTCTCATGTAATAAAAATGGACTAATAGGGGTGCTTTAGACTCTCTTCTTTATTGCCTCATAAACTTTCTTTCTATGAATAATCCCGAGTATCCAAATCTCTTCAGCCACGATCTTGAAGACCACACGATAATCGCCAACCCTCAGCTTCCAATAGCCACGGAGTGTTTTTCGCAAAGGTTCACCATAGAGATGAGGAGCTGTCGTTAAGCGTCTCTCAATGGCATTCTTAATGCGGGTTCTTAGTTTCGTATCCAGAAGGGGAATATCAATGGACTTTACATCAGGATGGTATCTCAGCTCAAAGGGCATCCTTACCAAACCTCATGATGTTTCAATGCCTTTGTCTTCTTGAATGTCCGTTCCCTTTTCTCTGCGAAGGCAGTTAAGGCCATATCCTCCTCGATCCCCAGCGCCTCTTTGACAAGGTCACGCACCTTTAACGAAAGAGAAACACCGTCTCTTCTTGCCAACTGCTCGACGGTATTATAAAGGGGCTTTTCCAGCACAAAATTGATTCGAGGATTTTTCACTGACATAAGCTTCACCTCCAACCATTATGTAACACTTTTGACACACCATATCAACTATCAATATTAGTTCAATTCAGACATTCTCCTGAGGAACTTACTTGGTATTAGTTGAACCTTAACATCTTTTGAGTTAGAAAGCTTCGGAATCGAATTTTTAGAGATGAAGAGGTTGGGTAAAGGGATTTAAGAAATCTGATAACTAATTATTCTAATCTCCCTCCTGCTATGACCTTCCCATCCTTACCCATTAAGCTTGTAAAGAATTCGCTCAAGAAAAGTCTTTTTTACTCACCGCCTCGTGTAGATTTACCTTTTACGATATTAAACCACTTCTGATTTGCAAGAACCACCGAAGTCTCTATCTGCCTTTCTGGAATACTCCAGTAACTTCTAAGCAATTCCTCCCTCTCCTCCGAAGACACCAATCTAAAGCCGTGCTTTTCATAAAAACGAATAGCCCAGGTAACATCTGCCCAGGTTCCAATTAACACTGGTTTATTAGTCTGCCTCAAAAGATGGAATAACAACTTCTCCCCTATATCTAAATTCTGTTTAGCTGTGCAAACATAAGCATGTCTAATAAGAGTTACATCCTTCACATCTTGAATTCCCATCACACCAACGAGCTCATCATTTTCCTCATATCCCTAAAACTTTACACCAGCTTCAATTTCATGCTTTAGCTCACCCTTTAGCATGTAGGGTTCTTTGTATCGGTCAGCAGGAATAATACCCTTATAAGCCCTGGCAGCTTCGTTTATAATCTCATAGATGGCTTCAAAATCCTTATCGTCACACTGACGAATCATCATTATTTACCTAATTATCAGGCCTTAAAAACCCTATCCAAGGGTAAAATCCAAATGAAGAACGATTGTAATTAACGGTATTCCAATTGCTCTTCCAACAAATCTAAACATTCCCCGAAGTAGCTGATATTTTTACGCTCATATCAAGCCTATAATTACACCTACGAGGTGATTCACCTCGTAGGTGTTACACTTCGTAGGTGTATTGCTTTTTTTCTGTGTCGCAATGAGGTGTATGCCATGTTTGTCATTCCGAGCGAAGCGAGGAATCTTATCATTAGATTTCTCACTTCATTCGGAATGACAGCCACCCATCCCCTGTCATTCCGAGCGTAGCGAGGAATCTTTTTAGATTTCTCACATTCGTTCGAAATGACAGGGAGGGGGTATTTCTCACTTCGTTCGAAATGACAATGTGGTGGTAGATTTCTCACATTCGTTCGAAATGTTAATACGGAATAGATTTCTCAAACTCGTTCGAAATAAAAGGGACGAGGGAATTTCTCACTCCGTATGAAGAGGGTTACTTTATGGAAAGAAAAAAATGTAAATTGAATAATTTAGAAAAGGAAAAGTATATCCCTGTTTAGAAGGTTAAATTTTAAATGAGATTTGTTTGTTTTGATATTATAATTAGGTTAATATTTTTATCAGGTGGGTTTTTAAATGTTTGAGCGTCTGAAAGAAGATCTTCGCACAATTAAAGAAAGGGACCCTGCGGCCAAAAATTATCTCGAAATTCTCCTGTGTTACCCAGGGCTTCATGCACTCTGGCTACACCGAATAGCCCATTTTTTTTATATTAAAAAATGGTATACCACTGCCCGATTGATATCCCATTTTAACCGCTGGTTTACAGGGATTGAAATCCATCCTGGCGCAAAGATAGGGAAAAGACTCTTTATTGACCATGGAATGGGTGTTGTAATCGGGGAGACTGCTGAAATCGGTGATGACTGTCTCATCTATAAGGGGGTTGTCTTAGGAGGCACAACACTTGAAAAGAAGAAACGCCACCCTACCCTCGGCAACCGGGTGATAGTAGGTTCAAACTCCACAATCCTCGGTGCCATTACTATTGGCGATGGTACGAGAATCGGTTCTGGCTCTGTAGTAACAAAATCAGTTCCTCCTGGGGCAACTGTGGTAGGAGTTCCAGGCAGGGTCATCGAATCTTCGACTCCAGAAAAGGAAGAACTCGATTTCGAACATGGAAATCTCCCTGATCCCCTCTCTGATATAATGAAGATACTCCTCCAGCTTCACAATAAACTGGAGGAAAGGGTAAAGCGACTGGAAAACCAGTTTAACAAAAACAGTTCATGAGGTGTAAGAAATGGCAAAATATCCGAAGCTATTAATGGAACATTTTCAGAATCCGAGAAATGTAGGGGAAATCCCCAATCCAGATGGTGTGGGCACAGTAGGTAACGCATCCTGTGGAGATATCATGCAGATGTTTATTAAGATGAATGGAAATAAGATTGAAGATGCAAAATTTAAGACCTTCGGTTGTGGAGCAGCTATTGCAACCAGTTCAATCTTAACTGAGCGGATAAAGGGTTTAACGATTGAGGAGGCACTGAAGGTTTCAGATGAAACAGCGAAGGAAGTCCTTTCTCAACTCCCAAAAGAGAAAATCCCTTGCTTTACATTGGCGGTGGATGCACTGAAACTGGCAATTGAAGAGTATAATTGCAAATTGGCAGGGATTCATGAAAAGGGTGGTTTTAATGCATTGGAAATGAGAGAAGATTAAATCTATGAAAAAAGAAGAAAAGATAGCCTTTCTTAAGAATCCAAATATTGTAATAGAACAGCTAATTAAAAATTTTATCAACGAGAATGGAAAAAACCGCAGGGCTCCATTAGATTATGGAATCTACTGGGAAGAGCCAATAGTTGGATTTGCCTCAGGAATGGATCCACTCTTTTTTGAATACAAGACCATCATCGGTCCTTTTCACCTTACCCCGAGGGAAGTCATTATTGAGGATTTAAAAGAAAGTGGAAGGACTCTTCTCCTTTCAGAAATAGAAGATATAAGTGTCATTTCATGGGTTCTTCCTGCTTCAGAGGATATTCGAAAAAGCAACCGAAAGGAAGACCGTTTCCCATCAAAATTATGGACATATTGCAGAGATTATGGAGAAAGATTTAATGATAAACTTCGAAGGCATGTGGTAGGATTCTTAAAAGACCTGGGATACTTTACAGTTGCACCCTTGCTCTCATCTTCTTACAGACGCTTTCGTGATGAAAAGGTAGGGTGGGCCTCTTCATGGTCAGAGCGTCATATTGCCTTTGCATGCGGGCTTGGCACATTTGGCCTCAATGATGGTTTTATAACTAAAAAGGGTATGGCAGTGAGACTTGGAAGTGTTGTGACCATGCTTAAATTAATTCCAACTGAGAGAATATATCAACACTATAGAGAGAACTGCCTCACATTCAGAAATGGAAACTGTTTTAAGTGCGTTTCGAGATGCCCTGCAGGTGCAATTTCAAAGGATGGTCATGATAAAGACAGGTGTTATGAATATATAACCTCTGAACCCTTAAGAACCAAACGAGAAGAGTATGGGTTGATTAACCCCCCTCCTGCCTGTGGTCTATGCCAGAGCGGTGTCCCATGTGAATTTGAGATTCCAAGACCTGACCTCATTGCCTGAATCCCTTTTAACCAAAACGGCCTGTAATATAGTCTTCTGTAAGTTTCTTTGATGGTTTGGTAAACATCCTATCTGTGCGGTCAAACTCTATGATTTCTCCGAGAAACATAAATGCTGTATAATCTGATACGCGAGCCGCCTGCTGCATATTATGGGTTACAATGATAATGGTTAAATCTTTTTTTAGCTGAATGATGAGTTCTTCAATCTTAGAGGTCGCTGTTGGATCAAGGGCAGAAGTTGGTTCATCAAATAGAAGAATCTCTGGATCAGTAGCCAGTGCACGCGCAATACATAGCCGCTGTTGCTGTCCTCCTGAAAGATTAAAGGCATTCTCATAGAGCCTTCCCTTGACTTCATCCCATAGAGCTGCTTGCCTTAATGCCCGCTCCACCTTTTGATCTAAAAAACTTCTATTGCTTTCTCCCCTAACTCTAAGACCATAAGCGACATTCTCATAGACTGTTTTTGGGAATGGATTGGGTTTCTGGAAGACCATACTAATTCGCATTCGCATTTCAATCGGATCAACCTTTGGATTTATTATATTTAGATGGTCAGGGTGGAGAATAATTTCTCCTTCGTAACGATTATCTGGATAAAGGTCATGCATACGATTAAAACATCGGAGAAAAGTTGTCTTACCACAACCAGATGGACCAATAAGTGAAGTAATCTTATTCTCTGCTATTGGAAGAT
>JBBITW010000199.1:0-6275 GCA_037440525.1 Deltaproteobacteria bacterium | reverse complement strand
TTTTCCTGTTCCAAGAACAAGGTTTATTCCATTTTTTCTTCATGAAAACTTCAATTTATCTGAGATAGAACCATGGTCCGAAGCCAGCTCTGCTTCATATGAGGATCGTCCAGATAATCGTGGAAGCCTGAAGTACTATTCACCACCATTAGTAGAGAATACAGAGATTGCCGGTCCAATAGTATTGAATCTTTATGCTTCATGTCGGGGATCAGATACAAATTTCTTTATCAGCCTTTGGGATCGAAATCCCGATGGAAAGGAGATTAGCTTGACTCGAGGATGTTTAAAGGCATCCCACAGGGAAATAGATCAGGAGAAATCAAAACCGTGGCTTCCCTATCATACTCATACAACTCCTAAACCCCTGATAGCAGGTCAGGTTTATCAATTTTCGATTAGACTCAATCCCATAGCTCATCTATTCAGACCGGGACATCGGATGATGCTCAAAATAAGCGGTTCAGAGGAGGTGCCGGAAGACCTCTTTCAGCTCACACAGGAACATCTTTTGAGCCAAACCCCAAATACCATTACCATATATCATAATGCAAAATATCCTTCATATTTGCTCCTACCCATTACAAGGGGAAATATTATTGGCACTTATGCTTCTGGAGGGGACATCAGTCTGAAAAGCAAAGAATTCATGAAGCTGAAATAGCCTCGGAATAAATAATTCTTGAAATACTTTCTTAATTTGGGAGGATATCTTAAATGGAACTGGGAAGTATAAATATCCTTGTAAATGATCTGGAATTAGCCTTAAAAACCTATATAAAGATGTTTGGAACCAATAATATAGAGCAGATTATCAAACTGGAAGGATTGAGTGATACCTTTGATACAATTGATGGGTATTACCTTAAGATAAAACCTGTTCATCTTGGTATCTTCAGGCCCAGAGATTCTAAGGGAAGGATGTTTGAATCTCTAAAGAAATATGGTGAAGGTATTCATCACATTGAACTCCATTTAGGGCAGGAAGAGTTTGAGGAGACATATCAGAGGCTAAAGCATAATGGGTGGCCAGTATCAGAGAAGGCTATATTTATTGGAAAATTCAGTGAGGCCATATTCTGGCTTGAGGAGACAGGAGAACAGGGACTGCCCATTAAATTTGCAACTAAAACGTACAGAAGTTTAAAGATCTGGAAGGAGACAGTATATCTGGATACCCCAAAGAAATTTGAAAGGGTTATAATTTGTGAAGAATATGAAAGACCCAGGGTCAATATTAAAAGCATTATGGTAACAGTTAACCAATTTGAATCACAGCAAAAAATCTGGTCTAACATTCTTTCAAAGCCTGCGGTGCCTATTGGTGATATTTTCACAAATGAAGAATCAGAAGTTCATGATGGACGGTGAAACATATTTATCCCTGTTCGATTTCAATTCTCAAGAGGAGGGGGAATCAATCTCTATTGTGCAATTAACGAAGATGCACCGATCAATAAGGTAATGGCGCGCAGAGGGAAAAATGCAATGTATCATAATGCAGCAGGATATATTGTTAGAGACAGGGTTCACGAATACTGGAAGTTATTGGAAAAGGAAGGTTTTGCAATGGTGGATCCAAAACCTTTTCTCAATACCAACCGTGGGAATGGAAATTATTTCTTCTTTGTACATCCTATCAGCACGCATGGAGTGCTCTGGGAATTTGTATCTATGATTTCAAGAGATGAAGCCACAAGGGCACGTTATGATTGGGAAGGAGCAGAGACTTATCTGGTTCCTCCTGATATCAATCAAATTTAATAGATTAATAGAAATTTTTAGAAGAATTAAATGGAAAGAATTCAAGTTTGAAACTTTTTCATAAGCAGAAATAGTGGCAGAATCAATTTAAAAAAGATTGAAAAAGAGGAGAGGGATGGAAAAATTTGCAAGTATAGATTTAATTTTAAATAAGAGTGTAAAGCAAGGAGATAGGGAATCTCTGCTCTCTCTTTTTAGCGTTAAAGACAGATTTAAACACATGGAAATCCTTAAAGAAGCAGATGAAGGGGCAATTGTAAAGGTAGTTTTAAGAGGATTAGGGGAAACAGAGCTTAAACTTGGTGAGGATATAGAGAATGGTCAAAAAAAGACAATAATGACCCTTTTCTGGTTCAGTGAGAGATCAAAACCCATTGAGATGAGAAGGGATGCTGCAAAAGGTGAACAAATTACCCTTGACCTTTGGATATGATCTTCATCCTTACTTCGAACTCGGAATAGCCGTAATTCTTTTTATTTTAATTTATCGATTTTAAGGGTAGATGCCTCTTAGGCGCATGGCTTCAGCTACTCTCCCAATACCAAGGACAAGGGCAGCAGTCCTCATAGGTATCTTCTTGGATTGAGATATATCCAGAACCTCTTTGAAACTTCGCTGCATAATACGTGTAAGCCGATCCAACACCTCCTCCTCACTCCATATCAGCTCCTGGAGATTCTCAACACATTCGAAGTAGGAAACCCTCACCCCTCCAGCATTTGCAAGGATATCAGGGACAATAAATATACCCTTATCATTCAAAATCTCATCAGCTTCGGGTGTGGTAGGACCATTTGCCCCTTCTGCAATAATCTTTGCCCTGATTCGGGAAGCATTTCTCTCTGTAATTTGATTCTCTATGGCTGCAGGAATCAATATGTCACAATCTAACTCTAATAATTCCTGATTGGTAATCTCTGTTTCCTCTTTCTTATCACTGACAAAACATGAGTATCGGGCTTTACAATCAAGAGCCCTTTCCAAGTTGAGGCCTTTCTCATTATAAAGCCCACCTTTTGAATCGCTTATAGCGATCACCTTTGCCCCCAATCGCTGAAAATGTCTTGCAGCCACCCCACCAACATTTCCACATCCCTGAATCACAATCTTTGCTCCCTCAATCGGTATATTTAAATGCCTTAAAGCCTCAAGGGAGGTGATTACCACACCCCGACCAGTGGCCTCAAATCTACCTAATGATCCTCCTAACTCAATCGGTTTACCAGTCACAACACCCGGAACAGAATAGCCCTTGAGAATACTGTAAGTATCCATAATCCATGCCATCACCTGGGGATTGGTATATACATCAGGGGCAGGGATATCCTGTTCAGGACCGAGCATCAAAGAGATTTCCCATGTAAATCTCCTTGTCAAATTCTCTAATTCATTAAGGGACATCTCTTTTGGATTACACTGGACCCCGCCTTTAGCCCCTCCAAATGGAATATTTACTACAGCTGACTTCCAGGTCATCCACATAGCAAGTGCCCTGACCTCATCAAGATCTACATCGGGATGATATCTTATACCTCCCTTAGCAGGTCCTCTTGTGATGTTATGCTGGACACGATATCCTGTAAAGATCTTTACCTTCCCTTCATCCATCTTTACAGGGAAATGGACAATAAGCTCCCTCTTCGTATGCTTCAACTTCTCAATAATTCCGGATTCGAGGTCTAAATATTTTGAGGCAATATCAATCTGTTTCTTTGCTATCTCAAAAGGATTAATCTTCTCGCCCTCTGCATTCATATGGAATCTCCTTTATTCAAATACACCTTCGTTTAACATTTCGAGGAACTCCTTATCAGAAAGATTCAAAATCCTTGTGCAGATATACTCAGTATGTTCTCCAAGGCATGGGGCAGGGTTTTCTGCTTTAGCCGGTGTTTTTGAAAGAAGAAATGGACGACCAAGATGAGAGATTGGACCAATCTCAGGGTGATCGAGTTTCCAGAATACCTCTTGCTCCTTAAGCTGAGGATCATGGAATATGTCTTCGGCACTGCTTACAATCCCGCACGGAACAGAGGAAGCCTGCATCTTTTCCATTATCTCCTCGGGTGAAAAATTTATTGTCCAGGCCTCAACAATCTGATCGAGTTCTTCTTCATTCTTTTTTCTTTGAAGGAGTGTTTTGAATCGAGGGTCTTCTATTAAATCCTCTCTTCCAATAACCCTGCAGAAACCTCTCCATTCTTCATCCGTAAAAACAGTGATTGCGCACCAGCGATCCTCACCTCGGCATCTATAAACGCCGTGGGGAGAGGCATAAGGACAGAAATTTCCCATTCTATTATTTTCTCTTTTATTCACATTGTAATCAAGGAGAAGTGGAGAAAGAAACTGGAGCGATGACTCCATCTGTGAGAGATCAAGCATAAGTCCCTTTCCTGTCTTTCTTCTATAAACTAAGGCAGCACAGAGCGCAGCCACCCCAAAACGAGGTGTGACAACATCACTATAAGCAACCCCCATTGCCTGAGGGGGTCCATCAGGCCATCCTGTTAGATGTGAAAAACCTATAAGTGAGACGAGATTGTGTCCAAAGCCAGGGCGTTTTGCCAGCGGTCCTGTCTGACCGAGATTGCTTGTCCGAAGCATAATGATTTTGGGATTTATCTTTTTTAAATCCTCATAACCAAGCCCCCATCTCTCCATTGTTCCAGGGGTAAAATTCTCCACAACAACATCCCCCCATCTTATCAACCTTAAAAGGACATCACGGCTTCGAGGATGATTCAGATTAAGCGACATACCTAATTTGTTGACATTGAAAAAGGCAAAATATCCTGCCCTGTTTATTCCTGGTCTCTTATCTTTATAGGGTGGACTTACACGTATTGGGTCAACCCTGGTTTTAGATTCTATCCGGATAACTGTGGCTCCATGAATTGCAAGATATCTCGTAATCAATGGTCCGAGGATAACCCATGTAAAGTCTACGATCTTTACACCCTTTAGGGCCTTCATTTTAAATAACCCCAGCCTCTTTTAACATAAGAATCTCTTTTCGTGAAAATCCCAATTCTCCCTCATAGATTTCAAGATTATGTTCTCCAATGAGCGGAGCCCTTCGATTTATGGTTAGAGATTTCTCAGATGTTCGAATGAATGATCCCGGGTAGATCAAATCTTCACCCAATTCAGGATGATTCACATTCACCCAAAACCCTCTACCTTTTAGCTGTTGATCATTTACTAAATCACCTATAGTATTTACAGGATAAAGGATGATTCCTCTTTTGATTGCACCATCGTAAAGCTCCTTTTTTGTATGATTGAGGAAGAAACGTGCAATCTTATCTTCATATCCTTGAAGTTCATCTCTTGTAAGTTTACCAAGATCAAAATTTTCCCAATCCATCTTCTTAAGGGAATCATCTGCAAGCCCTTCCTCATCCATCCATTCAACCAGGGCACGATTTGTCTTGGCACCGAGAGAACCACCGTAAAAACCGAAGTTGACAAATCCATCTCTGCATTGCCAGACGAGTCTCGAAAGTTCTGCTGTAAGAATACCTGGCCTGTATGCACCAGCCCTTCGAGAGATATAGTCATGGAGTTCCTTAAGGGGAGCTGCTTGAGTAACATTTATAGAGACACTTAGCTGAATGGAGATATCTATATGCTGTCCCTCTCCACTTACCTCCCTGTAATAATAAGCAATCATTGTTGAAGCTGCGCCATCAGCACCAGCATGAAGATAGGCTTGAGGGAAGCTTATTCGAACCGGGGGTCTATCAGGATCTCCTGTTAAGTAAACGAATCCTCCCATAGACATGGCTACAAGGTCTGAGGTTTTAAATTTACTATAAGGCCCTTTCTGTCCAAACGGGGTAATGGATGTCATTATCAAACCAGGGTTGATTGTTTGAAGCTCTGGATAACCAAGCCCGATTTTATTTAGATATCCGGGTTGAAAGCTTTCAATAACACAATCCGCTGTCTTTAAAAGCCTCTTGAATATTTCCCTTCCATCTGAAGTCTCAAGATTTAATGTTATCCCTCTTTTATTTGCATTGAATGAAAACCAGTAGAGACTCTTTTCTGGATGAGGGATATCCTTGAAAAAGGGACCAATATTCCTCCCTTTATCTCCACGAGGAGGTTCAATCTTTATTACATCTGCGCCAAGATCACCAAGGATCCGGCCACAGAGATATCCTTTTTCATCTGTTAGATCAAGGACTCTGAAAGAATCGAGAATGGTCATTTGGTGAAAAGATACTCCTCAAAATTAAATATCTTATATCTTTGGCCTCTTTAGGGAAAATGTAATAGCTGAAGTAAGAAACATAGCCAAAGCTCCAAGAAAAAATGCATATGTATAATTTCCAGTTTTATCAAAAATAAAACCTGCCAGAAATGTTCCAAGACCTCCACCTATCCCATAAAATATTGATCCTGATCCGAGGATTGTTCCCATCCGCTCAAGTCCGAAAAAATCTCCTACCAATCCGGGAAATTGAGGAACATGACCACCATAACCAAATCCAAAAATACT
>JBBITW010000198.1:0-6355 GCA_037440525.1 Deltaproteobacteria bacterium | reverse complement strand
AACGCGATTTTCAGGACACAGCGTATATCGGACAGAATACCACATTGTTTGGATACCCAAATATCGCCGCCGCATCCTGAATCCTGGCGTCAGGGCATATCTTGAGAAACTTTTTCCGAAGGTTGTGGGGATGATGCTAGGGTGCGAGGTGTTGGAGAGAAGCATCAAAATGGACCATTTGCATCTGGTGATTGTTATTCCACCGAGGTATGCGGTGAGCGACGTTGTTGGTCGTATGAAAGGGGTACAGGCAGCCACCTGAGGAAAAAGTTTAGCTGGTTAAGGAAAGTATATTGGAAAGAGAACATCGTTTGGTCACCGGGTTACTTTGTATCAACTGTTGGAATTGACGAAGAACAAATCCTTAAGTATGTTCAATGGCAAGGACGTCAGGATTCAGGTCAAGCGCAGATTGAATTATTTTAAAGTGCCATGGGCTTGCCCGTGGGTATCTACTAGGGAGTCCTTCTTCCACATCAAAGTTTGTGGTGGAGATTTTTATGGAATAAAACAAAATGGATGAACCGGGTCTGGGAGAAAATCCTCCGAACAGATGAGCGTTTAGTTTGCTCCCCTATTCTTCTGGGCGGGAATCTGGTCCTCCACCGCCATCTTTATCAAAGTGTTCCATTTGATCCCTATATTCCAAGGGGAGAAGATACTGATTACCTCATCAATGCCTCCCAATTAGGCTTCTGTATATTATTTGATAGAAAGCTTAGGATCAAACACCTCCACCCCGAAAGAACAGAATTCTATTTTCAGGAGGAATTGAAATGGGATATCGAACGTTTTCTTTATGAAAGGCAAAAGAAGAAAAGGGGATTGGGTATTAACCTTGATCCTTACCCAGGATACTTTATCAAGTGGACACTTTACCCAAAGGCAATCATTACTTCACTCTTTCTCGGTTTAGATTATTTATGGAGGGGTGAATTCAAGAGGGCTAAGGATTCTATAGCCAATGTCAAGATGATATTTTGTAAGAGGGGAAAAGACATATTAAATTATTTAGAATTTAGGAAAGATTGGGATATAATGATGAAACAAATCCAGCCAATTGAGATTAGTGGAATATTGCAGGATTGCTGGATTTAGGTTTGAGAGTCAAATGGAGCAATCCTTCCAGATTCCGTTGGGTTTCTCATTGCATGGGCAATAAAAATATTGCTTTTGCGTTTCTTAAAAGCAATTAAGTTCGATAGAGTGAGCGAAAGATGGGGATTGACTCATATGCTCTCCAAAGGGGGAATGTCCTATTCCCCAACAAATCTATTACGTAGGTTCTTCTATTGGGTCATTGTGCTCATTACCCTCATCTTGGGGATCAACGCCCTTGAAGTGGCCGCAACGCAGAACTTTATTGCCAAATTCTTCAACTACCTTCCGAACCTTTTTGCTGCGGTTATCATTTTGGTGATAGGATATTTGATTGCTATCTTTTTAAGTCAGGCCGCTTTGATTACAGCCGTTAATGCCCAGATAGAATCAGCAAACCTCATAAGCCGTTCTATTCGATGGTTCATCATCATCCTCTCTTTGACCATGTCTCTCTATCATTTGGGCATTGCTGAGAAGGTGATTGTTTCCGCCTTTTCCATTATCTTTGGCGGTATCGTTCTTGCCTTAGCAATAGCCTTTGGTTGGTGAGGAAGAGAATTAGCAAAAGACTTTCTTGAGAGGATTTATAGAAAAAAAGATAGGGAAGGTGAAAGACCTGACCAAATCTCTCACATCTAATTATTTGCAGAGCTAAGGATGGAATCTGGTAGTTTCAAAAATATTGAAATTTTTGGGAAAAGGATTTTCAAACCTATTTATAGTGGAAGGTCAATTGGATGAAGTGATATACATTTTATTCTAAGCCTGGTTCCTCAATGCTTTTGAAGATATCAATAACTGATAAAAACAGCACTAAAACCAGAGGCCCCATGATTATTCCTATGATTCCAAAAATTCTGATTCCGCCGAGGACGCTGAAAAAAATGGCTAAAAAAGGCAATTTTGTCCTGTTACCAATGATCATGGGCCTCAATAGATTGTCAACCAAACTGATGCCAAAAGTCCCCATCACGGACAGAGATATTGCCCTGAAAATTGATCCCTCAAAAAAGAGATAGAGGGCTGCAGGAGCCCAGATAATAAAAGGGCCTGCTCCTGGTAAAAAAGAAGCGAGTGCCATTATAGATCCCCAAAGAATTGGTGATGTAATTCCCACAACCGCAAAGGCAATACCTCCAAGAGCCCCTTGAACCATAGCAACAATTACTCCCCCGTAAATCGTTGAGATGATCAAATCCCTGATCCGGTTCACCAATCTCTCTTTCTGTTTTTCAGGAAATGGGAGGAAATTTCTTATTTTATTGAAAATAGCAGGACCATCTTTGAGGAAGAAAAAGATGGAAAAGGCCATTATGATGAAGTAAAATACGAAGGTTAGGATTTCAAGGAAACCTTTAGTTAATCCGGTGATAAGTGCTTTTCCCAATTGGGTAATCTGATCAGTAAGAGCATTTTCAAACTCTGTGACGTTGATATTGAGCAGGGATGTAACCTTTTCAATAATATTCATCAGGGTTGGGTGTTGGAGCAAATTCTCTAATGCATCAAGCTTTCCCTTAGACATATACTCTGACAAGCCCCTCAATTCCTTCACAAGTAAAAAAGTTAGATAAGAGAATGGGCCCAGAATAAGGACAATGATCAAAGAGAGAACAAGAGCGGAGGTAATTGACCTTTGACGTATGAACCTGAGAAGAAAGGTATATAGTGGATAGAACAAAATTGAAATGACGATAGCCCATGCGATGGGAGTTAAGAAAGGTTTCCAAACCTGGTAGTTAAAATAACCGAGGAGAAGTATAAAAACTATAAGTGTAAGTAAGTAAAATCGGTTAGTTGCCATAGCTTATGGGACTCCTTTCCTTAAATATCAGGATTATTTGTAAAACAGCATATCTTTCTGGATATCTTTGTTTGGGCCTGGATTTCCTGGATGTTGGCTGGATATCTTTATGGCCATTTTATAGATTTACATATTGACGCTTATTCCGGGCTCAAGAAGATGACTAAAAAGATAGCTCCTTTGGTGTTTATATTTATTACTGTAATGTTTTCTTTGATTCATTTTCAATGAGATCAAAGAATTCTTACTCCACCTTAAATTTAACCTCTTTTAGGGGTTTTCCCATGGCATCTCTGATTTCTACCCTCCAATCCCCTTTTTGTCCATATAAATTCTTATAGACATAGGTCCTCCATCTTGGGCCCTTTTTCAACGGCAAGTTGATTTTTAACAATTCCTTTTGGCCGTGAAACCAAACAAAAGAAACCTCCGTATCTTGATTGATGTTGGTTGCCTCCAGAAAACAGTAGACTTTTTCTGTTGATGCAGGAAAGGTTTCGGCCACTCCCGCAGGTTCCAAATTCTCCACTCCTGTTCCGATAACAAGCCGAGCTTTCATTAAAACGCCTGTTTCTTTGAGAGTACTCTCTGGGGCAACCTTCTCCTGTGCTGAGGTTTGAAGAATCATTCCTATCAGTGTCATCGCTACAACTACGGAAAAAAATGAAAGTAATCTATACTTTTTCATAACAAAGCTCCTTTCCTTCCAGAATTGGCCCTATCCATCTTTAATGATAAGTCCACCTCGGATGAATTTGCTATTCTATGATAAAATAGCCATAGCGGAATAGTAAGCCATGATTCCTGAGACAACCAATTTCAGGATTGTTCCAAAGAATGAGCCAACAAAAATTCCCCAACCTGCTTTCAAGGCCTGCTTCTCCTTCCTTGAGACTATCCATTCCACAAGGACTGCACCGATAAAAGCCCCAAGAAGCAGACCAAAGGGTGAAAAAAAGACCCCTATGATCATTCCTATAATGGAACCATAAATTCCCCACTTTGAAGTTCCATATTTTTTAGCCCCTATAAGGGGGATGATATAATCCAGAACTGTAACGCCGATGGTAATAATCAACATGATGATAATGAATGTTGATGTTAGAGGAGGGGAAAAATTGTTAATCAGAGCAAACAGAAATAATCCAATAAAACTTAGTGGCGGCCCTGGCAGAACGGGAAGGACACTTCCCACGAATCCGAGAAGAATTAAAATGGCGCCCGTGATCAAACCGATATAATAGGACATGAGTTTTCCCATGAGGAGATATTATGATTTCCGCAATTAGAAGGATCAGCACGCTTTCATAAGTTTCAGATCTATATCTCTTCCAATTTTCCTTTCAATTGAACCATCTCTCCTTTGAGATATTTGAGCTCGGATTGAGACTTCGTGATTCTGTCCCGTTCGGAACGAATGAAACGGGTATAAGGCGCGATGGCTTCGTGAATTTGTTGCAAACTTCGGTTGATTTCTTTATCAAACTGTGACTGCAACGAGTGAATCAGTTGTTTACGGACGGCAGAAATCTTTTCCAGTAGTTTGGTTTTCCCCTGCCGACGTCGGGCAGGAATGATGAAAAGACCGATTACTGCCATAAAACTGGCCATAATGACTCCTGTGACATCAGCTGCGGCTGTGGTAGCCAAGGTGGTTACAATAGCACCCAACCCCAGAGCACTGGCCTCAAGGGCTGCTGATGTCGCAACAGCTGTCTGGGCACTTTCTGCGATGGCCTTTGCCTCTCGGGTCCTATCGTAAGTTTCAACCACCCGCCGTGTTTCACGAATGATCGTATCCATCAGGCTTTGGCGATCACGATAAAAGCTACCTGTTTCAATATCTCCATAAATGGATCCCTTATGCTCACGATTCCTTTCGGCGAGATGTTTGGTAACGGCTTGCCACTGTTTTAGGTCTGAATCCACCAACCAGTGGATATTTCTCCTACCTTCGCCTCAACGCGTTGGGGTGTGTCCGCCACCACTTGCCGTTCAAACTCCTGTTGGACACGGGGTTTGGAGAGGAGATCGAAAACGCGACCCAGGCGAAATGTCTCGTCAAAGAAAATCTGTCCCCTGTTC
This sequence comes from Deltaproteobacteria bacterium, assembly GCA_037440525.1. Lineage (GTDB taxonomy): Bacteria > Desulfobacterota > BSN033 > BSN033 > UBA1163 > JBBITW01. The sequence goes on along the minus strand of JBBITW010000198.1, from coordinate 1,365 downwards.
TCCATTTCATATAGGAGATTTTCAATCTCTGCCATTCGGGAGTTGAAATGTCGTTGCATATCTTCTTTGTATAGGTTAAGCTGTTTTTCCACCTCATCAATGAGATTAAAATCACTTTGTAGTAACTGGAGTCGGGAGGATATCATTTCCAAAAATTTTTCAGCCAAATGGTTGCCAACTCCAAGAGGATTTAATAATTTGAGTCGAAATCGACTCTTCTCATCTAATGTTTTGCGAATATATTCTTCCAGTGATTTAAAACGGCTTTTCTCCCATAGGTCTTCATTATTCTCCTGTTTTGCTCTAATAGCATCACGAGCACTTACTGAAAAAATTTTTATATTATCCTCCAAAACCTTATGAACATTTTTCTGGATAAAGCTTTCGATCTCAATTCTCTCCTTATCGCTATTTAAGATATCGATCTTGTTTACCACAAAAACCAACTTTTTCCCCCATTCCCTAATACGTTCCAGAAAGTTTCGTTCACTTTCTGTAAAAGGACGATCAGCAGAGGTGACAAATATTATTAGATCGGAACGAGGTATAAATCGAGATGTTATTATTTCATGTTCACGTATTACCGCATTAGTTCCAGGAGTATCAACGATACTTAGTTCATGAAGAAATTCTATCGGAGCAGTAAGAAGAACTTGGCGTTCACTTATAAGAGTTTGTTTTTGATTCTCTCCATACCTAAGAAGATAAATTTTTGTTGTAGTCGGAGTTACACCTTCTTGGAGAAGTGTTTGACCCAGAAGGGCATTAATTATAGCACTCTTCCCTGAGTTGAACTCTCCTACAACAACAAAAAGGAATAAATCATCAAGTTGCTGAATAGAATGAAAAAGGGCCTCTTGATCATCTTGAGTAATCCCAAGACGTTCCAATATCATCTGGAGGTTATTCAATAGCCTACGTTCATCTTTAAGTAGTTCCTCTTGTTCTGAATTTAATAAACGCATATTCTGTTCTTTTTTAATTAATATTATAGCAAAAAGAGTCAATGTTAGCTACCTTTTGAATGATTTATAATTTTATATTTAATAAATGATTGCACTAATAACATTGCAAACTAAATTAAGCCTTTCATTTTTTGATTGGAAGCAAAGGGGAAACAATGAGTAATAAAAGGGGACGCCCTTAAAATTTTTAAGGGCGTCCCATTTATTATTGTTATAATCCTAATCTTGCAAGCCAAAAGAAGAAAAAGGATAAACCGATTTATCAATTCTCTGGTGGGAAAAAAGAAAGGAATTAAAAAAGGTAGGTACCAACATTATTATCTTTGGGTCCAATTTCATTATTACTTACAGTGTAAAAATAAGATTCCTCGCTTCGCTCGGAATGACAAAGGAGGGGATG
>JBBITW010000197.1:0-6406 GCA_037440525.1 Deltaproteobacteria bacterium | reverse complement strand
AGATGAGGGTTCGGCAAGCCACAAGGGCTTGCCCTACGAGAAATTAAACGAATCTCAAACGTAGGGCAAGGGCTTGTCCCTTGCTGCATTTGGCTTATTTTCTTCTATAGAAACCTCGATAAAATTATCAAATTCTCCACAAGACTGGCTTTTGAGAAGAGAAAGCATTGCAAAAAGATTATTGATTCCCTTTTTAGTTTCTAAGTTATTGGTTTACTATATATTTTGGCTGGGGTGGGAGGATTCGAACCTCCGAATCCAGGTTCCAAAGACCTGTGTCTTACCGCTTGACGACACCCCAATCCTTTAAAACTCTTTCAAACTATTTGAAATTTAAATATTTTCTAAATTGAGCGTTTTTTACTAAAACCCATTCCGCCAAAGGCAGAGCCGCTTTGGCCGGATATTTATCAGTCATTGCAAGCCCAAAGGGCGTTACAATATCATAGATTCCTCGCTTCGCTCGGAATGACAATTCAGTAAAGATTGCTTCGCAATGACAATCTGGAATCGCTCAATTTAAATATTTGAATCTGGCCTACCTCTTACAGGCAGGTATCTGTTTCTTTAAGAATCTTATTAGATACCTTGTGCCTTTATAACTCTCCAGCCCTTTTTTCCAACAATCCCACTTACTTTCTTATATGCCCCCAATAAGTCACACTCTCCTCTAAAGATTCCAAAAACGCTCGGGCCACTTCCACTCATCAATGTCCCTAATGCTCCAGCGCTATAAAGTATCTCTTTCATTTCGTTAATCTCGGGATATCTCAATGCAACAACACTCTCTAAATCATTTCGGAGAATCTTTGAAACATCTTCGGGGCTTTTCAATAACCATTGATTATTAAAATGAAATCTCTTTTTTGTCAATACAATATTTTGATATGCCCACCCTGATGAAACCTCAAAATTTGGATATATGAGAAGATACCACAACCTTGGAAGATTTATCCTTTCTAACTTTTCCCCTATTCCTCTTGCCAGGGCATCTCCATGAAAAAGAAAAAAGGGGACATCTGCCCCAATCTCCAAACCCATCTCAGAGAGTGCCTTTGGGAATAGATTTAATTTAAGTAGACGATTCAATGCCATTAGCGTTGTGGCTGCATTACTGCTTCCACCTCCAAGGCCTGCTCCAACTGGAATCCTCTTTATAATAGATACCTTAAGCCCTCCTTTATAGTCTATCTTTTCAAAAATTGATTTTGCTGCCCTGTGAATGAGATTTTCTTCCCCCTTAGGAACTAAAGGATGATTTGTAACTATAGTAATCCCTTTCTCCCTTTTTAGATTAAAGCTTATACTATCACAGAGGTCAATCTTCTGAAGGATGGTCTCTATCTCATGATATCCATCCTTACGCTTCTTAAATATTTTTAAAGTGAGATTGACCTTTGCAGGAGATTTTAAATGGAGTTTATCCATTTTATTTTTTAAGCAGTTGAGATAATTCTTATTTCGAGGAAAGAAAAACCTTCATATCAATAGGACCCACACGAATCTCAACCCTTTTTGTCTCATCTTCTTTGGGAATAATGGAGATTATGCTTGTCCAACCTTCCTTTACAAATGTCAGCATGATATTGTGAATCTCAAAATTGCTTACAAGCCTCCATTGATAGTTGGGCATCTGCTCTTTAAAAAAGCGGGCCAGTAAACCCATATCTCCTTTGCCTTCGTAGACAAGAAGACCTGTTTTTGTGGCCTTTGTTTCATAGATAAAAGACTCCTCTCTATTTAGTTTCATTCCAGGGGGCAATGGTATGTCTTCAAATTGATATGATTTAGTGACAGCAGGTACTCTTTCAACTTCTTTTTCCCGAAGCGTACTAAAAGAGAAGAAATCCCCGCAGCCACCAATACCAAAAACTAAGGTTGAAAAAAGTATCACCAAGAACAATCTTACCAATATTCCCCTAATCATCTTTCATCCTCCTCAATGATTTTTATTTAATCTTCATAGACGTTTATAATTTAATTTATACTGTTTTTAACAGACCTGCCTTGTTCCACAGGCCAGGACCTGTCGGGCCTTGCTTCCACTCCGATAGACTGTTATTCCCTTTAACCTCTCCCTGTAAGCCATTAAGAATGCCTCTCTCACATCCTCCTTGGATGCACTTCTCGGAAAATTTATCGTTTTGGAAACCGCATTGTCAGTATATTGCTGGAATGCGGATTGGATCCTTATATGCCAGGATGGAGGTATATCAAACGCCGTAGCAAAAAGTTCTTTTATCCTTTCAGGGATGGATGATATTTCTTGAAGAGGAACACCCTCTGAAAGGGCATTCATCAAATCTTGATTAAGAAATCCCTCCTTCTCCCCAATCTCAATAAAAAGAGGATCTGTTACATGAATCTCCATATCCTCCAATGCCTTTCTCGTATAAATGATAGAAAATAGTGGTTCAATACCGCTTGAACAGTTGGCAATCAAACTAAGAGTCCCTGTTGGGGCAATTGTGGTAAGTGTTGCATTTCTTAAATTCAAACCTCCTGGTCGGTCGTATATAGAGCCTATGAAATTTGGGAATCTCCCCCTCTCTTCAGCCAGCTCAATGGAACGTTCCCTCGCTTGGTAACGGATAAAACTCATCAATCCTTTTGCCAATTCCAATGCCTTTTGTGAATGATATGGTACACCAAGCCTGATAAAAAGATGTGCCAATCCCATGACACCCAAACCAATTTTTCTATTCCCCTTTGTCATCCTTTCGATCATATCCAATGGATATTGATTCATGTCTATAACATTATCAAGGAAGTGAATGGCCTTTCTTACGGTCTTTTTTATCTTATCAAAATCGACCTCAAATCTTCCGTTCTCTTCTCTTATCATATTAAGAAGGTTAATAGACCCCAGAACACAAGACTCATATGGTAGCAGGGGAACTTCACCACATGGATTTGTGCTCTCAATCTCTCCGAGCTGAGGAGTGGGGTTTGCTTCATTAATGTGATCTAAAAATAGGACCCCAGGATCACCACTCTCCCATGCTGATGTTACCATTTCTTCCAAAACCTCTGAAGCTCTAATTCTTCCCACTTCCCTTTTTGTTCTCGGATTGATCAAGCTATACTTCTCATCTTTCATCAGGGCTTCCATAAAGATTTTTGTAATACCTACAGATAGATTGAAATTCTCCAACTCATTGATCTTTCTTTTAACATTTATAAATTCCATAATATCTGGGTGATCAACTCTTAGGACACCCATGTTAGCCCCTCTTCTCGTTCCACCCTGTTTGATCACCTCCGTAGCCATATTAAATACCTTCATAAATGAGACAGGGCCACTTGCAACTCCACCGGTTGATTGAACAGGATCGTCTTTTGGTCTTAAACGGCTGAATGAAAAACCTGTTCCCCCACCACTCTGATGTATAAGAGCAGTCTGTTTTACTGTCTCGAAAATTGAATCTAAGGAATCCTCTATAGGAAGAACAAAGCATGCGGCTAACTGCTGAAGGTCTTTTCCTGCATTCATTAAACAAGGAGAATTGGGAAGAAAATCTAATGAGACCATCATCCTGAAGAAATCCTGAGAGAGCTCATCTATGGATGTTTGTTTACCATAAAGATTTTCTGCCTGGGAAATATTTTGCGAAACACGCCAGAACATCTCCTCAGGGCTCTCTATAACCCTGCCTTCAGAATCCCTCTTAAGGTATCTCCTTTCCAATATCTTGCGAGCTTGTGGTGTTAGGTGAAGAGATTCCATCTCATCTTCCTTAAAGGGGTTGTAAAATACAACCCCCTTTGATATCTAAACAGTTTCAACACTCTTTATCTCTGGAACCTGTTGTTTCAATACCCTCTCCACACCCATCTTCAAAGTCATCTGTGACATCGGGCATCCCCCGCATGCGCCTGTCAGCCGAACTTTGACAACACCATCTACCACATCAACCAACTCCACATCCCCTCCATCCGCCCTCAGTGCAGGTCGGATCTTCTCCAGTGCCTTCTCAACATTCTCTCTCATTCTTTATCACCTCCTCCCTCTGCCCGACTTTCTTTTCGTGATTCATGAATCCTTTATTTTATATAAAATATAATAACATAAAAATATTGATATTAAAAATAAAAAAAGGCCTCTTTTTAGATAAAGAGACCTTATCATAACTTCAGAGACTTAATAATTTCTTTTATTCCTCTGATCTGTCCAATTTGATCCTGAGATATTTCTTCAATTCCTCAGGCTTTTCACAAAAACTGATTTCTCCCTCACAGGTTGTTGTATAACTGTCTAAATCGCAATAACCCAATCCCTTTCCTATGTTCAGACTTTCTGGTCTTCTGAAAAGGGAGCATTTCTTTTCCTTAATAATTTCATAATGGTCTTTATCATTTCTACTTTCCTCCTCATTTAAATATTTCTGAAGAATATCTGGTTTTTCACAGGAATCAACCTTTCCCTCACATCCTGTTCTGTTACAATCAATGTCACAATACCCTATGCCATGCCCCATGGCAAGATTTGCAGAATTTCTATAAAATGGACATACACCAAAAGTTACCATAAATGAGTTTACCTCCAAAAAAAAGACCCGTAACCTTATAGGCCACGGGTCCTTAAAGATGTCCCCTTTCTGAGCTTCGGCAACCCGGCCATCCTTATAAAAGGATCCGTGGCTTTCCCCAACTGCCTCATTTTTGAAGCAGTGGTCCCCCCACCTTATTTTTAAGGTGAGTGGGCGTCCCACGATTACTCGTGGTTTGGCTTTATCGGCTTAAGTTTTATATATTTTTATAGCAATTTTTATGCCAAAATAATCTTTTTATCCAATTTATTGATTTGATTTAACTTTTTTTAAAATCTTTTTATTATCAAATCTCAAATCTGCCTCTTTTTGCCACAATTTATTTAATTTTTACCTAATTTGAGTGATTCTTCTCCTTCTGGGGCAAATAAATTTTTATTCCCGTTTATATGCTAATAAGAGACCCATTCTGGTATTGAATATGATTCTTTGGATGAATATTTATGTGTGAATCTTCCTGAACCGTCAGGATCGAGTATGAGGTAATCTATTGGAGGGATTTGATCCTTATCAACCACATAAGCAAACACCTTTCCATTTCCCGAGATTCTTGCAACATTTCCACCATCAGGGGTATAAAATCTCTCTACGACCTTTTCCACCCCATCTACACTATTAATAGAAATAGAATAAGGCACAAGACCCCTTAGATTCGGAACCGGCCACCCCTGTTTATTAATCTCCTGAGCATCAGAAATGATTGCTGTAATTAAAAATAGCGTATTCAAAATTATACATATGATTATATCTTTTTTTAACATTCTTCTAATTCCTGTGGTCCTTCTATCTCCCCTCTAAGTATTTTTCAGCCGCAAACGAAGCTGTTGCTCCATCTCCCACAGCGGTTGCAATCTGACGGAGTAACTTCTTTCGGCAGTCCCCTGCGGCAAAGATACCCTTTACAGAGGTTTCACATTGCTCATTCGTTATAATATAGCCTTCTTCATCCATTTCAACCAGACCTTTTAAGAGCTGAGTCCTTGGTGAAAGCCCTATAAAAAGAAAAACCCCATCGGTATCGAACTCCCTTATCTCTCCTGTCCTTAGATTCCTGACAAAAATGGAACGAACAACATTATCTCCCTTAATCTCCTGGACAATAGAGTTCCAGAGGAATTTTATTTTCGGGTTTGCAAATGCCCTCTCCTGATAAATCTTGGTTGCTCTAAGGGCGTCCCTTCTATGAATTACCGTAAGCTCTTTTACGAATTTTGTTAAAAAGAGTGCCTCAGTCAAAGCAGAATCTCCACCTCCAACCACAACAACTCTCCCATCCTGGAAAAAGGCTCCATCGCAAGTAGCACAGTATGAGACCCCTTTGCCCCGAAATTCTATCTCCCCCGGAATCCCCAGCTTCCTGTATTCTGTGCCCGTGCAGACAATCAGGGCGCTACAAAGAAACTCGGCCTCTTGAGTCTTCACCTTTTTTAAATCACCATCGAGCTTCACTTCAATTACTTCATCACCAAGCATCTCTATCCCGAACCTCCTTGCCTGTTCTTCCATTAAAATACTAAGTTCCTCACCTCTGACACCTTTTGGAAATCCAGGATAATTCTCCACCAATTCGGTCATTGGCATCTGCCCACCAAAGAGTCCATTTTGAATCATCAATGTTCGAAGTCTTGCCCTCGAGGCATAAAGACCTGCTGTTAAACCTGCAGGCCCCCCTCCAATAATGATTACCTGATAAGGTTCTTTCTGCCTTTGTTCCATCCTTCTCTCCAGTCTTTTAAATATTTTTATCAAACTTTTGTATAAGATGAATACAATCATTTTGTCAACGGTGGAAGCCCTTTATAAGGTTAAGGCTAAGAAGCCAGTTTTGTTTATAGGTTAGGCAATTGGTCTTTCTG
>JBBITW010000196.1:0-6413 GCA_037440525.1 Deltaproteobacteria bacterium | reverse complement strand
TTGCCATCTTCTGTGTATCCATAATCCCATTTGGATTGTATTCACATCCTGAACATGCAGTAGGGACTCTCACACGAGGCCCACAGGAGGCAATCTTTTGATCCTTTTCTGCCAGTTCTTCATAAATGGCTTTAAAATTATGATAATCGACATATGGAAGCTCGATAGATTGTCTGAATGATAAATGGATATACTCACCAGCATACTTTTTAGCTACCTCTACAATCTTTTCTAACTTTGAAATTGGAACCCTTCCACCAGGGCAGCGTAGCCTCACAGTAAACATATCCCTCTGTCGCTGTTTGATTAGACCTCCTGATTTAAGTGTATTAAAATCGACTATTCCTGTTTTTCCTTCGATCGAAGTATCAATAATTATTTTGTTTGCCTTATCCTCTATAAATCTATCTACCATTCTTTAGCCCTCCTTTTCTTATCAGGAGTTTAAAACTTCCATCATGATTTTTTTCAATCTTGACAATTTTATGCCCTTCTTCTTTAATCGAACGAGGAACATTCTGTATCGGTTCTCCATCATCTATAATTACGTCTAATATTTGACCATCTTTCATCTCTTCAAGTTTTAATTTAATTAGAACAAAATTGGTCGGGCAAATGATTCCCCTCAGGTCTAAATGGCCGTCAACCTTTTCTTCTGGCCTTCCCTCTTCCATAAAAAATCATCCTCCTTCCTTTTTAATTCTATCTCATTTAAAGACTCCAATATAATAGAGGAAAATCCTGCTGTCTCTCCAATAAAGATTATCGCAGGAGAAGAAACATTGTTCTCCTCTATAGTCTTTGATAAATTAGAAATATTTGAATGAAATACACGTTGTGAAGGGTAAGTAGCTCGCTCAACAATCGCAACGGGCATCTCACCGGGAAAACCTGCATCGATTAAATGTCTTTTAAGTCTTGATGCATTTTTAATTGGCATATAAACAACAATCGTTCCATTTTTTGGAAGTATATTCCAATCAATCATCTCCTCTTCCTTTTCCATATCCTCTTGCCCTGTTATTACTGTAAAAAGGGATGAAAATTTTCTATGGGTCAATGGAAGAAATACGGAGGCGGCTGCTCCTAAGGCAGATGTTATTCCTGGGACTACTTCAACAGGGATCCCATGAGAGAGAAGATGTTCAACCTCTTCTCCACCTCTCCCAAATACAAAAGGGTCTCCATTCTTCAGCCGAATTACCCTCTTTCCTTCGTTGGCAAAGCGAATCATCAACTGGTTGAGGTATTCTTGCCGGAATTTCGATCCATGTGTAACTCTATTTTCCGATGGTTGGAGTGATATCACTTTTGCCTGGGTGCATGAAAATTTAATAATTTCCTCCGGAACGAGGTAATCTTTAATGATAACATCAGCACTTTTAATCAAGGCAAGAGCCCTTACCGTTAAAAGCTCAGGATTTCCCGGTCCTGCTCCTACGATATATACCTTTCCCTTCTCTGCTTTCCTTTCAAAATTACGCTTACCTGAGATTATTCTTGTTTCGATTTCTTCTTTATGATTATCAATGAACTCCTTAATCCTTGACGAAATTCCAGGGTATTTCCCATCCGTTGATATGGCTATAATGAAATCTCTAAAAAAAGATGTGGCTGGAAATATGAAGTCTGAAATTGATGGATCATCAACTACGCATACTGGAATCTTTCTTTCATGTGCTAAGAGCGAAACTTCCACATTCGTCTCCTTTGAAGAGGTTGAAGAAATTATCATATCGGCATCTTCCAAGGCATCTGGAGAGAACTTCAAATTTCTATATTCGATCAGTCCTGAACTATATAATTTTTTTAAATCAGGACAGATGGTAGGTGATATGACAGTGACCTTCGCTCCTGCTATCAGGAGTTTATGTATCTTTCTCGAAGCCACTTTCCCTCCACCAATAACTACTATCTTTTTCCTCCTCAGATTAAAACCTATTGGGAAATATTGTAGTTTCATTGAATCACTTCCAATATCTCATAAATTAGATAGTATTATTTAATTAAAGGTTCTGGGAAAATGAATCCTCCAAATAGGAGATATGCCAAGATTAACGTCCAGATAATGTTAAAGGCCTGAGCACTAATGAAGGCTATTGCCGGACGTCCTCCTCCCATTCTAAAAAGCTCTCCAAACCGGGTTTCCAGACCGATGGAAGTAAAGGCCAGTGCAAACCAGACTGTTCTCAATCCACTAAGTATACCTTTGGTCTCTTTAACCAGACCCGGGTCAAGAATGAATGAGAAGAGGAAAGAAGCAATAAGAAATCCAAGGACAAATTTTGGAAACCGTTCCCAGATTACCTTTGGATTCAGTCGATCTCCTGGGTTATTGTTTTTCTTCAAATTCCACCATATAGAGAGAATAAATGCTGCAACTCCAATAAGAACATTCTGTGAGAACTTCACAATAGTTCCTATTTTCATTGCTGATTCACTAATAAGGGCTCCAGCGGCAACCACTGAACCGGTTGTATCGAGTGTTCCACCAATCCAGGCACCTGCTACTATATCAGGGATGCCAAATGTCCTGGCGATCCATGGCTCCAGAACCATCATTGGAACAGCAACTATCAGAACAAGGGAGATAGTATAAGAGAGTTTTTTCTTATCTCCTTGAATTGCACCACAGGCTGCAATTGCAGCAGAAACACCGCATATGGAAACTCCTGTTGCAAGCATTGTGGAGAGTTCATCATCAACTTTGAGCCTCTTCCCCAACCAGAAACATGCATACCAGACAACGAATACAACCAATATTGCCTGGATAATTCCGATAGCCCCTGCTTGCAGGATCTTCAAAAAAGAGAATTCCTGCCCCGAGGATAACCAGCCCTGTCTTAATATAATATTCTGTTCTAACTGCCTCTTTAAGCCAGGAGGGCACACCGATAACATTGCTGATAAAGAGACCGATCAGAAGGGCAAAAATCACATATTCTAACCCCCAATAATTTATGGTGCTATTCCCCGCAATGAATTGCGAAAACCAGGAAAGCCCATAAATCACAGGGAATCCAGCCACATAGGCCACCACATTACCACCCATAAGAGTGATCCCAATAGTTGTAATTATTAGGAAAGCGACCCCAATATAAATAGATTTGAGAATATTTGCCTTTGAAAAAACTTTGCTCACGAGTGCCCCAGCCCCTTCACTCAGCTTTTTGCTAAGTTCAATTCCTTCTTTCTTTATAACGGGGTCTTCAGTTGTCTTTAATGTATCTCCGAGTTTCTTTGCACTACTATGAATACCTACACGATCCCCTGCCTCTATTGAAGACTTAAGGGATAAAGTTGCCGCAAGAAGTTTCGCATCGCCTTTTAGCTCAACATCTTTAATGAACTTTTCAACCATAGGCTTTGATTCAACAACCATAGCCCTAAATTCGCTTTCCGTAGCCCATTTAAAGGTTGGCATCTGAGGTCTTCCTCCAATAAGAACCAGGATAATGATTAGGAACCCAAACCAAACTGCCAGCCAATCTTCTGATTTGAAAAACCTTCTCATTTCTTAAACCTCCTGAAAATTTCATTAATTTTTACCTTCTATAAAAAAAGAAAAAGGCTAAAAAGATATCTTCATCTTTTTAGCCTCCAGTTGTCTGGTCAGCCTATATTAGGGTCTTTATAAAATTTATCCCCCTCTAAAAAGTTTCGTAAAACCCTCCTTATCAAAACGAATTTTCTCTGTCTTATCTATCTGAACTACCTTAGAATCCTGAATAAAAATCTGAACACAACCATATCTGATACTCCTTAAGGCCTTTAAAATCTGTTGGAGGAGTTTCTTTTCACTCTCAGTAAAATTATCAATTTCTTGAACCATTTTTGATTATTAACCAGAATTTAAAATAATCCTCTAAATATAATACATCAATACCTCTCTTCTCTGCTCACTCAACCCTTTTGTAATATTACATAAATCAGCAAGAGTAACACGATTAAGAATTTCAACAGTCGCATTCTCAACTTCTACCATAACAGTTCGAATTCCACATGTAATCTCCTTTGGGCAATTTATATTTGAATTGCCCACACATTCTATAGGAGAAAGTGGGCCATCGACCAAGCGAATAACCTCACTAAGCGATATCTCTTCAGGTGGTTTATTTAGATAGTATCCCCCACCGATCCCTCTCTTGCTCTTAACAAGACCTGCATTCTTAAGTATAATTAAAATCTGTTCAAGAAACTTTTCTGGAATTTTCTCTTCACGGACAATATCATGAACCTGTCTCAGTCCTTTTTTATAGTTTATGGCCAGATCCACCAAAGCACGCATCGCATACTCACCTTTTTTTGTTATTTTCATTTTGGCACCTTATAATATATAAATCCTATCAAATTAGTATAGAATTTAAAATACTTTTTTAATTTTGTCAAGAATTTTTTCAAAATTTATTTTAGTATTATAATTATTTGAAATTATTGAATTTATAAAAATAAAAAAAGTTTATAATTTTTCTCAAGATTGAAATTCCCATAATTTTATATTAAGCTTATACCTAAGCTATATTTTACGCGATGACAATGATAAATAGATACTCAAGACAGATCATCTTTCCTCCGATAGGCAAGGAAGGTCAAAAGAGATTAGGAGAAAGTTGTGCGGTAATTATTGGCTGTGGGGCATTGGGATCGATTATTGCCACCATCTTGGTTAGGGCGGGGGTCGGGAGGGTTAGAATTATTGACAGAGATTTTATTGAATATCATAACCTCGCCCGTCAGGCACTTTTTGATGAGGAGGATGTAAAAAGCCAACTTCCAAAGGCAATAGCTGCGGAACGACATCTAAAGAAGATTAACTCATCAATTGAGATCGAAGGAATTGTAGCGGATGTAAATTATACAAATATTGAAAGATTTATAAGTAATGCAAACGTTATCCTTGATGGACTTGATAATTTTGAGACACGTGGTCTTATTAATGATGTTTCTCTAAAACATAATATTCCATGGATTTATGGTGGAGCAGTCTCTGCATCTGGGATGACAATGAACATCATTCCACACAAAACTCCCTGTCTCAGATGTCTTCATCCGGAGGTCCCAAAAGGAGCAAGAATGCTTACCTGTGAAACAGCAGGAGTAATCAGTCCAGCTCCTTTTATCATCGGTTCCCTTCAATCCGTTGAGGCAATAAAGATATTGATTGGATCGGATGATTTTAGTAGAGATATTATATTTCTTAATGTCTGGCATGGGAAATTTCAACGCCTCGAGATACGACCCCGTCCAGATTGCCCAGCATGTAATGGGGAATATGAATTTTTGGATGCAAGATTTGGAACAAAGACAACTTCCCTATGCGGTCAGAATGCCGTTCAGGTATTGAATCCTGATATAAGGGAAATATCATTTGAGAAGCTTGCAAATAATCTGAGGAAAATAGGAAAGGTAAGTTATAACGAATTCATGCTTAACTTCTGGGTTGATAACCACGAAATGGTCATCTTTCCTGATGGCAGGGCAATTGTTAAAAACACAAATGATGAATCCATTGCAAGGGGGCTATATGCAAAATATATTGGTGTATAGGGATTTATATGATTTACCTCGATAATGCAGCAACATCCTGGCCTAAACCTGACAATGTTTATCAGACAATGGTTGAATTCCTCAAGACAAAGGGAGGAAACCCTGGCCGGGGTAGCCATAGTATGGCATCTGGCGCCACGGAAGTTATTGAAGAGACAAGAGGCCTGATCAAATCTCTTATAAACGCTCCGCAAAGAGAAAGGATTATATTCACATTCAATTGTACCGACGCACTAAATATTGGCCTGAAGGGTCTTCTCAGGGAAGGAGACCATGTGATTATAAGTTCACTCGAACATAACTCTGTCATACGGCCACTGAATAAACTTGCACGGAAAGGAGTTGAAATATCAAAAATATACCCAACAAATGAAACAGGTACTGTTTTACCAGAAAGTATTATAAAATCAATTAAGAAAAATACGAAGCTTATTGTAATGACCCATGCATCCAATGTCACAGGAGTTATTCAACCAATCCAAGAATATGGGAAAATCGCAAGGGAGAATAATTTAATCCTCTTCGTAGATGCAGCCCAAACAGCAGGAAAATATCCAATCAATGTCCTGGAAGGTAAAATAGACCTGCTTGCATTCTCTGGCCACAAGGGGTTATTTGGTCCACCTGGAACAGGAATACTTTATATAGGTGAAAGAGTTGATCTCGATACCATTCGAGAAGGGGGGACAGGATCGCAATCAGAACTTGAAGAACAGCCAACGATTTTACCCGATAGATACGAAAGTGGAACCCCCAATACATTAGGGATATGTGGATTAGGGGCAGGAGTGAAATTTATTCTTTCAGAAGGCTTAGAAAAGATTAAAATGAATGGCCAGTATTTAATCAGAAAACTTATTGAAGGC
>JBBITW010000195.1:0-6452 GCA_037440525.1 Deltaproteobacteria bacterium | reverse complement strand
TCTCCTGGTTAGAAAATATCCCAGAAAGGAGTACCCAAAAGTGATAGACGGTCAGAGAATTAAATTTGAATCATAGCCCATGGGCATGCTATCTTAAAAATATGAAAAAGATTTTTACCCATATTGAATCAATGGCATTTAAGGGATATGGTGTCTCCAGGATAAATGGAAAGGTGGTATTCATCCCTTACTCTGTTAGCGGTGACGAGGCAGAGATAGAGATTATCGAAGATAGAAAAAACCATTCCATTGGAAGAATAAAAAGACTTATTAAACCATCACCATATAGGGTCAATCCCCTCTGTTCGTACTTTGGTAAATGCGGGGGTTGCCACTGGCAACATATAGATTATCCATTCCAGCAGAAATTGAAGATAGATATTCTTAAGGATATCCTCAATAGAATAGGAGGGTTAAAAGAGACTCCTGCAATTAACATATTCCCCTCCCCTGACATTTATGGCTACCGTCTCAGAATACAGTTGAAGATAAAGGATAATCTTGTGGGTTACTATAAGGAGAGATCCCATGAAATAATTGATATAGAACAATGTCCAATCTCTCACCCCCTGGTCAACAGTATTATCAAATCAATTAGAGAAATAATCCCATTTCTACCAAAGGCAGAAGGATTTGAGATCAGGGTCTCACCATATGAAGGTAAGGGTGTTGTTGTTTTTAAACTCCATTCTTTAAGCCATAACAAGGATAATCTTTTTAAAAACCTCCAGGGAAACCCATTCATTAAGGGTCTGGTGGGTATATATCGGGGAAGGGATATTTTATGGGGAGATACTGATTTGAAATTTAAGATCGACCTCAATCCACATGGAAGAAATATAAATCTCACATTTCGTGTATCACCTGAGAGTTTCTTTCAGGTAAACCTTAAACAGAACCTGAGACTGATAAATACTATCCTCGAATTCCTTGAAGGAGAAAAGAATGTCCTTGATCTCTATTCTGGTGTTGGAAATATAACCCTTCCTCTGGCAATGGTGGCAAAGGAGGTTACGGGGGTGGAAGAGAATCCATTTTGCATTGAGGATGCAATCTTCAATGCAAAAAATAATTCCATAGACAACTGTGAATGGATTAAGGGAAGGGTTGATGATATCCTTCCAAACCTGAAAAAGGGAAGATTTGATCTTATCACCCTTGACCCTCCGAGGGCAGGTTGCCTGGGGGTGCTGGAGGAGATTTTAGGATTAGGAGCAAAAAGGATTATCTATATCTCATGTGAGCCAACAACCTTCTCACGAGACCTTGGTCTTATTATCAAAAGTAACTATAGACTAAAAGCCCTGAATCTAATCGATATGTTTCCACAGACATATCATATGGAACTTGTAGGCTTATTGAGTCTATAGACTGGGGAGGTGGGGTGGGAATGCATTCGAAGGGTTTGGAACCCTACCTCCCCAGTCATTTCAGGACTTCCTCAGAGCTCTTCTCAATAGCAAACTCATATAACCTTGTTAAGTGGATATTCAATAATCCCGACAGCACCCCTCTTTATCAATTGGGGAATAAGCTCACGAACTACCTTCTCAGAGACCATCACCTCTACGGCAAACCAGTCTGACTCGAAGAGGTTTGATATCGTAGGGGCTGTAATACATGGAAGTATCTCAATTACACTCTTAAGGTCATTTGCTGAGACATTCATCTTAAGGCCTACCATACCCTCTGCCCTAAGTGCTCCCTGAAGGAGTAGTGATATCTGATCAATCTTCTCCTTCTTCCATGGATCATTATATGACTCTCTGTTTGCAATGAGCTGTGGGTTTGTCTCAAGAAGTTCCTCCACAATCCTCAGTTTATTTGCCCTGAGGGTGCTACCTGTCTCTGTAACCTCAACAATTGCATCACATAGACCTTCAATCACCTTTCCCTCTGTAGCCCCCCAGGAAAACTCCACATTGACATTAATCCCTTTTTCAGCAAAGTATCTCTTTGTGAAGTTCACAAGTTCTGTATATATCTTTTTCCCTTCAAGGTCTGCAATTGTCTTAATAGGAGATTCCTCAGCCACTACCAGCACCCAGCGAGCAGGAGAGGTGCTCATCTTAGAATAGATTAAATCCTGCACTACAACAACATCAGAACCATTCTCTAAGATCCAGTCCTTCCCTGTCAGACCCACATCGAGTGTGCCCATCTCGACAAACCTCGACATCTCCTGGGCCCTTACCAGTGTGCAACGAATTTCATCATCATCCACGAAAGGGAAATAACTTCTGGAGCTTACTGTAATTTTCCATCCTGATTTCTTGAATAATTCAATTGTTGCATTCTCAAGACTTCCCTTTGGAATACCAAGCTTTAGAAGTTTCACTCTCCATATACCTCCTTTGGATCAAAGATTTTCTCTCCGCAAATCCTCCACTCCCCATTCTCATAACGGTGATGAAAACAGCTTCGAAAACCTGTGTGGCACGCAGCCCCACCCAATTGATTGACTTTGATCAAAATTGTATCCCCATCACAATCGAGAAATATAGCCCTGACCTCCTGGAAATGGCCTGATGTCTCTCCCTTCAGCCATAGCCTTTTTCGGGATCTCGAGAAGAACGAAACCCTTCCTGTTTCTATTGTCCTATTCAGGGCTTCTCTATTCATATAACCCAGCATCAAGACCTCATTTGTCTTTTCATCCTGGATTATGACTGGTAAAAGCCCATCACCTTTCTTAAAATCAATCTCAATCACAACGCCTCCTTTATTTCCAATCTCTTAAAGGCCTCAATTCTTATCCATCAGAAGCCTCGCCATCTGAATAGCATTTTTGGCTGCTGAGCCTGCATGACAGTTGTTGAAAAAGACCATTGTCTTTTGTGTCCTCTTGGATATATCCTTTATATCAGGGACAAACTCATTCAATTCCTTTTCACTATAGAGATAATCATATCTCACAGAGGTAGGAACATTGAACCAATTCGGATTCCGACCATGAAATCTAAAATAGCCAATCTCTGAAGTTGCCCTCGGGATATAGGGCATAAGTTTTGGAAGTTTTGGTTCATCGACAACACAGAATCCAATCCCATTCCTTTTTAAAAACTGGAAGGTCTCCTCTTTTAGCCACATCTGATTGCGAAACTCCAAGACCAGAGGGATATCCTCCATCTCTCCTTTAAAAAGCTGAAGGTAATCTAAATTCGGGCGATTGGGAAAGAAGCCATAAGGGAACTGGGCAAGGATACAGGCAAGCTTTCCCTCCTCAATGAATGGAATGAGGCTATATTTGAATTTTTTAAATACCTCTTTATTCTCCACCATCTTCCCTGTCTCCTTATCCCTTATCTCATGGGTCAATCCCTTGTAGGCCTTTACAACAAATTCAAAACCTCTGGAGGTCTTCTTTGACATAGCCTGGAAACTCTTCTGAGAAGGAAGTGTATAATAAGTAAAGTTTATTTCGAGCGCACTGAATCCGAGCTCCCTTTCATAAAAGGATAACATATCCCTTTCTCGAAGGCCAACAGGATAGACTGTTCCCTTCCAATCGGGAAAGGAAAAACCACTTGTCCCTATCTTTATCATGATATACTGAATCCCAAACTGTATTTTACATAAAAATCATTGCAAAGGGCTTGGCAATCTTATAGATTCCTCGCTTCGCTCGGAATGACAATTCGGTAGAGATTGCCTCGCAATGACAATCCAAAATCGCTCAATTTAGTCTACTCAGAGCCCTTTCTTCTATGAAACCATTTTAAAATCTCTTCAATAGAAAGTGTATTCAGAACATCACCACTCTCGAGCCAGCCCCTTCGTGCAACAGCCACCCCAAGACTCATCATCCACATCTGGTCAAGGTGATGGGCATCTGTCCCTATCCCGATTCTTATTCCCATCTCCTTTGCCTTTCTCGAACGGATATCATCCAGATCGAGACGTTCAAAATATGCGTTGATCTCAAGGCATTTCTGGAACTTCTTTGCAGACTCCATCAATTCCTCTATCTCAACTTCATAGGGATCCCTTGCCCCTATGAGCCTTCCAGAAGGGTGAGCAATAATATCAACAAATGGGTTTTCTATGGCCCTGATAATCCTCTTTGTCATCTTATCGCGGCTCTGTTTAAATCCACTATGGATTGCTGCGACGACAATGTCGAGCTTTCGCAGGACCTTCTCTGAAATATCAAGGCTTCCATCATTGAGGATATCAACCTCTGTTCCTTTAAGGATTCTAAAGCCTTTCATCTTTTCATTTATTCGATCAATCTCCTCCATCTGTTTTATCAACCTGGATTCATCAAGTCCGTGTGTTATTTTGAGGGATTTTGTGTGATCACAAATTGCAATATACTGGTATCCCCTCTTCTGTGCCATCCTCGCAATCTCCTCAATCGAAGATGACCCGTCACTCCATTTGGAGTGGACATGAAGATCACCCTTTATTTCTGATTCATCAACCAATCTGGGAAGTTTCCTCTTCTGGGAGGCCTCAACCTCTCCACGATCCTCACGAAGTTCAGGCTCGATCCAGAGCATTCCAAGTGCCTCATAGACGTCCTTCTCATCCTTTCCTCCGATCTTTTTATCACCTTTAAATACCCCATATTCGTTGATCTTTATCCCTTTTGCCTTTGCTATCCCCCTCAGGTGGATATTATGGGCCTTTGATCCAGTAAAGTACTGAAGGGCAGCGCCATAGGAATCCTCCTCCACAACCCTCAGGTCTATCTGAAGGCCACCCTCAACAATCACCGATGCCTTTGTCTCTCCTTTTGCCAGTACCTCCTTGACCTCTGAAAGATGTGTAAAGGCATTAATGATCTTCTCACGATTCTCTCCTGTAGCCAGTATATCTATGTCTCCAATGCTTTCCTTCATCCTACGAAGTGAGCCAGCCCACTCAATCTTCTTTGACCCTGTCTTCTCCCTCAATGCCTCAACAATCCTTTTTGCTATTGGAAAGGCCATCCCGAGGTTCATCCTTCCCTTGCTCTGCCTGAGAAGCTGGATACCACGCTTTATGTTCTCTATCTTCTTCTCACCCATACCAAATAGATCGAGAAGGGATCCATCCTCCAGTGCTCTCTCAAGTTTTGAAAGGCTATCAATCCCCTTCTCTTTATGGATCAACGAAAGGGTCTTTGGACCCATTCCTGGAATCTCCATAATGGAGATCAATTCGTCGGAGATACCACTTCTTATCTCTTCGTATTTTGATATTCTTCCAGTACTGAGATACTCCTCAATCTTTTCTGCCATTCCCTCACCAATACCTGGAATTGACCTTAGCCCTCCTTTGGCAGAGATCTCCTCTATGTCCTGCGTTAGATCGCCAAGTATTCTTGATGCCTTTCTATATGCACTGACCTTAAAAGGATTCTCTCCTTTAAACTCAAGGATGTTTGCCATCTTATCGAATAGCTCTGAAAGCTCCCTGTTCTTCATATAACTTTACCTCCCTTTCGGAGATAGTCCTTAAGACATATCTGAAAATTCTCAACGACATCCTTTTTGCTATTCACAATGAATATACGATGCTGAATCTGGAAAAGCTCTCCATGGAGCCTCTCTACAGGATATATCTTTTTAAACTCCTCACCGTATCTCTTCCTGAGCTCCTCCTCAAACATCACCACAAGTTTATCCTTCATCCTCAGTTGTGTATCGTTAAACAGGATTGCTACTTCAGGTAGAAGTTCCTCCACCCTTTGAAAGAATGTTGATATCTCTCCTATCTCAACACCTTTTGGCGGGGATGATTTTACCTCAACATAGACAAGCCTCTGATCCCAGGATGAAATAACATCGTAGTCCCCACCAGCAGGAAGCTTCTTTAAACTCACACCATAGAGCGATGGCGAGGAGAATTCCCTCTTAAACATCTCAGAAATGAACCATTCGAGGGTTGGTCCAAAACTGTATAGGGGTGAAACCCTAATTCTATATTTTCCATTTCCAGCATTTATAATGATACCCATATCATGAAGTATATCACAATATCGCCTGACTACATTTGGAGAACAATAGTGAATCAAATCTTCTATACGAAATTGGTCCTGATTCTTTATCATATCCCGAAGGACAAGGCGAAAGGAGTATCTCTTCATCATTTCATAAAATTTTCTCTTATGTTCTTCAGAAATGTTTGGAGGGAAGAACAATTGGTCTGTAGGATTCTTTCTAAATACCTTTATCCCCCTTGTGCCAAGGAGTCTCTCCACAGAGGATGAATCCTCGAGTGAAATGGCTTTAAGGTGTTTAATCTCCCTTGAAAGCCGATTTACCCTTTCTTTAATAGCCTTGATTTCCCTTAGAATCTCATTAGATTTCATTTGATAAAGATTTAAAGTTCTTCTCAAATTTCGTTGCCAAAAAGGATTAGAGGATTCACCCCTCACTCTAACCCTCTCCCCATGCATTGGGGCTGTGTTGCAATGAGGTTTATGCCATGTTTGTCATTCCGAGTCTCCTTTTTCTGTCATTCCG
>JBBITW010000194.1:0-6508 GCA_037440525.1 Deltaproteobacteria bacterium | reverse complement strand
TCCACCCCACCTCCCCAGTCCAAAAAATGGTTTTTAATACTTTTTCAGAGATCTCAGAAAAGGTTGTTAAATAAAGATTATGGGGATACCCACTGTAAATAGAGTTACAATTCCAGCCCACCACCTTATCACAGGGGAAGGAAGGAGAGGAAGCGTTCACTCAATTTTTGAGAGGGGAATTAATTTGATTATAGGAGGAAGACTTCTCCTTTTACAATGGGAAAGGGAATTAAGTTCTCCATTTAGCATTGAATTGGAAGGAAATTCGATCTCAGTATTTAAGGAAAAAATCATGGAAGGGGATACTGTTCTAAAAGATGACGATTACATCAAGATCGGAAGCTTCGGTAGGATCAAATACATACCCAAGGAATTTTATAACCCAAGGCTATATATATTTTCAGGATACCCGGGATTGAAGTTAGATCAAATTTTTAAGACCTTAGAAACAGAGATTAAAACTTTTAAAATGATGAAGCCTTCCAGTTCCTTTTTGGCTGAAACAGAGTCAATCTTGGAAAGAGAGAACGAAAGGCTTTTTCAATCTTTAAAGAACTCTAATTTTTATTTTAAGATATTTGAAGAGTTCAGCAGCAAATTGATAGGGCTCGGTCCAGGTCTCACACCTTTTTGTGACGACTTTTTGGCGGGTATGCTGGCAATCTTGACTCCATTTCAAAAAAACTCCGAGGGGATTAAAAAAATCCTTTTCAGTCTTAGATCTTCAATCTCACTTTGCCTGAAGAAGACCTGTGTGATAAGCAGGGAATTTTTAAGATACGCCATAGATGGGGCTTTCTCAGAGAAACTGAATAATATTATAACATCTATATTAAATCATCGATCAGACCGGGAAGGTCTAAGATGGATTATAAGAAAGGGATTGGACTTTGGAGCGAGTTCAGGCATTGGTACAATGATGGGTATAAAGTGCGGGATAAAATTAATACATGCATTATCATGTGGAGGAGATGAGAATGGATGAGAGCAGGTCAATAAGATATGTCAAGATTGCAGGTAATCCTTTTGAAAGGGGATACCAGCTGGGAAATCTATG
This sequence comes from Deltaproteobacteria bacterium, assembly GCA_037440525.1. Classification (GTDB taxonomy): domain Bacteria; phylum Desulfobacterota; class BSN033; order BSN033; family UBA1163; genus JBBITW01. The sequence continues at coordinate 5,451 of JBBITW010000194.1, read as the reverse complement.
CAGAAAGGAGATAGAGAATACAATAAAATCTTACCGAATGATCTTTAAGAAATATGCAAACATCAATGAGTATCGGGTTAAAGAGCTCGCATCCCCTTTTATTGATATTATTTCAGATTATGACCCTGAGATCATGGAAGAGATATCCGGTATTGCAGATGCCTTAGGATATCCTCTATGGGAGCTTGTGGCCATAAACGCAAGGACAGAGTTGATGTCCCAGGGAGCTTCAAAGGAATGTACAACGATTGTCCTGCTTCCTGAAGTCACACAGGATCAAAAGATATGGATTGGGCAGAACTGGGACTGGATGCCCGTGCTTAATGAATCTATTATTCTCCTCGAGATAGAACAGCCCAATAGGCCTTCCATCCTCATGCTTACTGAGGCAGGGATTGTTGGAAAGATCGGGATGAATAGCCAGGGTATTGGTGTGTGTCTGAACATATTATTTTTAAGAGAAAATCCCAAGATGGGAATTCCAATCCATGTCATCCTTCGAGGGATATTGAATTCAGAGACCTTAGGGGAGGCCATTGGTTCTGCCCTTAAGAAGGGTTCAGGGGGATGTTCTCATTTTTTAATTGCTTCAAGGGAGGGAGAGGCAATTGGTATCGAGGTGGGATTTCATGACGCTGAGGTCATATATCCAAACGAAGGGATATTGGCCCATGCAAACCATTTTGTTGGAACCAAAATCCAAAGGACTGACAGGGGAAGAGTAATGTATCCGGATAGCCTCATTCGAGACCGAAGGGCATTTAGATTACTCAAGGCAAAGGGAAAGGGCTTAACCTTAGAGGATCTCAAAGGTGTTCTTCGTGACCATCTCAATTATCCTCACTCCATCTGTCGCCATCCTGATCCTAAGGCCCATGAACTGGAAGAGATTATCTCACTTATCTCAATCATTATGGATCTTAAATCGAGTGAATTATATATAGCAAAGGGACCTCCCTGTTTAAATGAATATACCCGTTTTTCTCTCACCAGGGGAAATGGATGAGAATTTCATTTAATTTATTATCGAAAGGACAGGGGATTTAAATGGAAAGAGAGGAATCTATTAAGGAAAAGATTAAACAGGCAAATCGCAAGGCATTGGAGAGAATTCTTGCTGCTGAGACAGTATGGATTGACGTGGCCAGGGCAGGAGATGTTATCCCCGGAATGAATAAGAAAATGCTTTTACATGCCGGCCCTCCGCAAAGCTATGAACGTATGTGTGGTCCTCAGAGGGGAGCAGCATGGGGGGCATTGATCTTTGAAGGTTTAGCAAGGGATGAAAAGGAGGCCGATATTTTATTACGTTCAGGTGAAATAGCCATTGAGCCTGCTCATGACCATGATTCAGTTGCTGGGGCAGGTCACATGATATCTTTCAGCCAACCAGTGATTGTCTTAGAGAACAAGACAAATGGAAAATTATATTTTACACATATGAAGGAGGATACCTTCATTGCATTGAGATATGGAAGTTATGGGGACCACACAATTAAAAGACTTAAATGGCTGGCAGATAGTATTGCTCCCATACTCTCAGAAGGTTTAAGAAGGATGGGAGGTTTGAATTGTAAGAAGATCATTGCAAAGTCATTATTCATGGGTGATGAGGGACATAACCGTAATCAGGCAGAGACCTGTCTCTTTGAACAGATTTTAATGCCTGCACTTCTTGAAACCCCTCTTTCTAAAAAAGAGATCTTAGAGGTTGCCAAACTTCTCCAGAATGATGAAAACTTTTTTCTCTATCCTGTCATGGCATCCTGTAAAGCCATGCTCGATGCCGCAAGCGATATAGAATACAGTACAATTGTTACTGTAATGGCTCGAAATGGAACAGAATTTGGAATCAAGGTAAGTGGCCTGGGGAATAATTGGTTTAATGCCCCTGCCCCAATGGTGAAGGGGCTCTATTTTCCAGGCTTTACAGAAAAGGATGCCTCGCCTGACCTTGGAGATAGCTCTATTACTGAAACGGCAGGCCTTGGAGGTTTTGCAATGGCAGCCTCTCCGGCCATCGTCCACTTTGGGACGGCTACCGGTGTAGGAGGTTCTGTCAAGGATGCAATAAACTATACAAAGGAGATGTATGAGATTACTGAGGGGGAGAACCCGGCCTATCAGATAGCCTATCTTGATTTTAGAGGCTGTCCTACAGGGATAGATATATTGAAAGTTCTCACTACAGGCATCCAGCCAATTATCAACACAAGTATCTCTCCAAAAGAGCCTGGTAGAAGCCAGGCAGGTGCAGGGCTTGTTCGGGCTCCGATGGAGTGTTTCAAAAAGGCCTTCATTGCATTTGCTGAGAGATATGGAATTAAATAAGGTAAAAAAATTGATAACAGAGATAGTGGTTAAAAGAAATGAGTATCGGGATTCAGTCCTTCTCATGGCAATAAGCGAGGAGATTCGTTCTCTTAAAGGAATCCAAGAGGTAGCTCTAATGATGGGGACAGAAAATAATAGGGATATTCTGAGAGAGGCAGGATTCAGAGATTCTAAGATTGATAATTCAACCCCTGAGGACTTAATAATTTGCATAAAGGCTGTAAGTAAAGAAGTTATAGAGGAAGCACTTTTTAGAATTGAAGAGATGCTGGCAAGAAAACCTCTCCCGAGGGAGGCTGATGAAGTATATCCCACCCTAAATTCTGCCATTGCCGCAAGACCTGATTCGAACCTTGTTATAATATCTGTTCCCGGTAAATTTGCCTTCAGGGAAGCAAGGAAGGCTCTTCAAAAGGGTTTAAACGTCCTGATATTCAGTGACAATGTCCCTATTGAAGAGGAGATTGAATTAAAGAGGATGGCCCTGGAACTGGATCGAATCGTTATGGGCCCTGACTGTGGCACAGCTATCATAAACAATGTGCCTCTTGCATTCGCCAATGTAGTAAATCGAGGCCATATAGGGCTTGTCTCAGCCTCCGGTTCAGGACTGCAGGAGGTAATATGTTTAATAGACCGTCTTGGAGAAGGTATATCCCATGCCATAGGGACAGGAGGAAGGGATCTCTCAGATATGGTGGGAGGAGTTTCAATGTTGAAAGGTATAGAAATTTTGGAGGAGGACGAAGAGACGGAAGTGATTGTTTTGATTTCAAAGCCCCCTGCTCCGAAAACAGCAGAGAAGATATTGAAACGTGTATCAGAATCTAAAAAGAAGGTGATTATAAACTTCCTCGGAAGTGATCCTTTAATGATTGAAGCTTCAGGTGCTATAGCTGCCCGCACACTGGAGGAAACTGCGTTTTTGGCGGTAGCTACGCTGAAGAATAAGTCTTACCAGATTAAAGATTTTACAATTCCTGAGGTTGATTTGCATAGAATTATCAAAAGGGAATCTGAGAGGATGTCTCATGATCAAAAATTTTTAAGAGGCCTCTATTCAGGGGGAACTCTCTGTTACGAAGCAATGGTTATACTTAAAGGTTTAATAGGAGATGTCTATTCAAATATACCATTAAAACCTGAATGGAAGTTAAAAGATATTCAAAAAGGACAGAGAGATTGTTGTATAGATCTTGGAGATGATTACTTTACAAGGGGTAGACCCCATCCAATGATCTCTCCTGAGCTAAGGAAACGGTATATCCTTAGAGAAGCTGAAGATCCAGAGGTTGCGGTATTGTTATTAGATATCATTCTGGGTAATGGGGCTCACATGGATATGGCAGTGGCATTGAGCGATAGCATTCAGATTGCAAAATCTAAGGCAGAGAGGAGAGGGGGATATTTGGCAGTTGTCGCCTCAGTTTGTGGCACTATGAAAGACCCCCAGGATTTTCCATCCCAGATAAAAAGATTGGAGGATCTTGGGGTTGTGGTGATGCCAAGTAATGCTCAGGCAGTTCGACTCTCTGCGACGCTTGCAAAAAGGAACATTCAAGGCAATTAATGAGGAAGAATACTAAATTATATGAGCAATGAAAATTCATCTTTAAAAGTAAGCCACCACTTTTTCGGACGGGAACTCGTAGTAATCAATGTTGGCATAAAAATATTTTATGAGGATCTAAAGAGACAGAATGTTAAAGTAATTCATGTGGATTGGAAACCACCTGCAGGTGGTGATGAAGAGATTATTGAATTGCTTGATAGGATTCTCTGATTTTCTATTTATGATGGATTGGATGAAGAAGATATGAAGGAGCCAAGCCTTTTCACAAATGCTCAGGAAAAGGAGGTAATAAGGGTCTGCCGTGAGTTGGTAAGAATCAGGAGTGTGAATCCACCAGGGGATGAAATTTCCATAGCAGAATTTGTTGCCTCAACTCTGAGGGATGCAGGGTTAGAAATTGAATTTATAAAACATTCTCAAACGAGGGCAAGTGTTTTAGCGCGGCTTAAAGGCAGTGAGAAGCTTCCTGGCCTTCTCTTTAATGGACATCTGGATACAGTTCCTGTTGGGGTTGAGAAATGGATTCACGATCCCTTTAGGGCTGAAATATCAGATGGCAAGCTATGGGGCCGCGGAGCCTCGGATATGAAGGGTGGACTGGCAGCGATGATGGTATGCGCAAAACGATTGGCGGAGATCAATCTCTCCATGAAAGGAGATCTTATAATTGCAGCTACAGCAGGTGAAGAGACAGATTCTCTCGGTGCGATTGAAATTGCTTCACGTTTGAAACAGGATTCTATCGGGGCCATATTAATATCAGAACCGAGTAACAACAGATTGGTTCTTGCCGAAAAGGGGGCTCTGTGGCTGGAGGTTACCACCAGGGGTAAAACAGCGCACGGCTCAATGCCCGAGCATGGCCGAAATGCTGTGATGATGATGATGAGGTTCATCAAAGAATTCTTAAAGCTCAAAATCCCTTTCACGAAACACCACCTATTGGGTGGTTTTAGCAGTAGCATCAATACGATTTTTGGAGGTGTAAAGACCAATGTTGTGCCTGATAGATGTAGCATTACTGTAGATATGAGGACCCTTCCAGGCCAGGATCATCAAGCAATTTTAAAAAGGATTAGATTATTGATCAAAGAGATAGCACTAAAGGTCCCGGATTTTAAGGCTTCGGTTAAAGTCATAAATGACCGGGCTCCTCTGGAAACATCAACCGATGAGTCTGTGGTCAGGAAATTTAGTGATGTATTATTTGAGATAAATGGCAGGAGGCCAATACCATTAGGGGTAAATTATTATACAGACGCATCGGTTTTTGCCCCTGCCCTCGGGGTTCCAATGATCATATGTGGACCTGGTGACCCTAAATTAGCACACCAACCGAATGAGTATATAGAGATATCAAAACTCATTGATGCCGTAAAGATATATACTTTATTTGCTAAGAAGCTATTAAATTAAAACACTAAAGTTCTTCACCTTAATCCTCTCCCCTCTTGAGACTGAAGCCTAATGGGGTGTATGCCATGTTTGCCATTCCGAGCGAAGCGAGGAATCTATAGAATGACATTACGACACAGCCTCCTTGG
>JBBITW010000193.1:0-6542 GCA_037440525.1 Deltaproteobacteria bacterium | reverse complement strand
ATGGCTCCAGAAAACTCATACATTGATAATCTTAACCTCCTCGGTCGTATAGCAAAACTTATGAAGGATTACTCATTTAAAAAAATACTCCTTGTGGCAAAAACACGAGAGGAACTTTATAATATTATATCCGAAGAGGATGAGAAATATTGATTAATAGCGATGGTAATAGTCGTTTGTAGCATCAGCATTTTTGAGAGAGATTTATGAACGAAATCCTTGTCCAGGACATACTTAAAGATAATGAGTATAGACTTGGATTAGTCCTTGTGGCTGGGGAGAAGGGCCTGCGAAAAAGGATATCACATTCTCAGGTTCAAAAGATGGGTTTGGCCCTCACAGGTTTCACTAAATTTGTAGCTCCTGAAAGAATCCAGATACTCGGTCAGACGGAGATGTATTACCTTCAAACCATTTCAGAAGATTTAAAGGAGAAGGTGATCCATCAGATAACTGACCTCAATTTATCATGTGTGGTTGTAACAAGAAACCTCGATATCCCTCAACTCTTAATTCAGAGGGCAGAAGAGAGGGGTATCCCTCTCTTTCGAACCCCCCTCAATACAGCAAACTTTATTGAACGTGTTACAAGATTCTTAGAGGAAAAACTGGCATTAACACATAGTCTTCATGGAGTCCTCATGGATGTTTTTGGCGTGGGTGTGCTGATTATTGGTAAGAGTGGGATAGGAAAGAGTGAATGTGCATTGGATCTGATCCTCAGGGGCCATAGATTGGTGGCTGATGATATGGTCTATATACAGAAAAGGTCTCCCTCAGAACTAATAGGGAGTGGTTTTGAGGTAATCCAGCATCATATGGAGATTAGAGGCCTTGGGATTATAAATATCCGTAACCTTTTTGGGGTTGAGGCGATTCGTGAAAGGAAGAAGATTGAACTGGTCTTGGAGCTTGTTGAATGGAATACGGATGAGGAGTATGATCGTTTGGGATTTGAGGAAGAGAGGTATAGCATACTCGGTGTCGAGCTTCCAATGTTAAGGATTCCTGTTACGCCGGCACGGAATCTATCTACCATTATAGAAGTGGCTGCAAGGAATTACCTACTTAAACTTATGGGGTATAATTCAGCCCTGGAGTTTGAGAAGAGACTTCTTCACAAGATAGAAGAAAGAAGGGGAAATAAACTCGATGTCGAGGGTGAGGTGGAGTGAAAAATATCAGGGTGATTCTCATCAGCGGTCTTTCTGGATCAGGGAAAACAACAGCCATTAAGGCCTTGGAAGATATTGGATTCTATTGTGTCGATAACCTACCCATCCTTCTTTTACCTAAATTCATAGAACTTTGTGAGCAGTCGGGTGGCAAGATCTCGAAGGTGGCAGTCGTAGAGGATATTAGAGGAGCAACCTCTTATCCTACCCGTTCGTCTTTCCCTAAGGAAGGGGAAGATTTTTGTGGAAAAGACTTTTTTGAGGATTCACGCAATATTATCAAGGCTCTTCAGGAGGAAGGGTATTCTATCGAGATACTTTTTTTGGAATGTTCTGATCAAGTCCTTATGAGGCGCTATAGTGAGACACGACGTGAGCATCCATTAGCCCTCGGAGGATCTATCATGGATGGGATCCAGATTGAAAGGGAGTCTCTCCAGGGAATAAGGGATATGGCCAACGAGGTGATCGATACTACCAATTTCAATGTTCACCAGTTGAAAGAGAAGATCCAGAGATATGCACAAGAGGGCTTTAATGCAATTCAGATGACGATGACCCTCCTTTCCTTTGGTTATAGTTTTGGGGTTCCTTATGAAGCAGATCTCGTATGGGATGTTAGGTTTTTACCAAATCCATATTTCGTTGAGGAACTAAAGGGGTTTAGGGGTGAACATCCAAAGGTTGAGGAGTATGTCCTTCAATGGAATGAGGCAAAGGAGTTTTTGCAAAGGATAAAGGAATTTATACTTTTTCTTCTGCCTCTATATCTCAGGGAGCGAAAGACACATCTGACTTGTGCAGTGGGCTGCACAGGTGGAAGACACCGTTCTATTGTAATAGTAAACCGATTAGCCAGAATGCTCAAAGAGGAATGCGAAAAGAATGGAGTAGTTCTATCAGTCAAACACCGCGATGCGGAGAAGTGATGAGGTGGATGAGATGATTGGAGTGGTTGTCGTCACACATTGCCGTTTGGGGGAGGAGTTGATCGCCGCTGCCAAGTTGGTTATCGGAGAGGAACTTAGGCAATTTGAGTCTGTATCTATTGATCCGAAGGAAGACTCCGAGGAGATTAGGGAAAAGATTATTCGAGCAATTCGAAAGGTGGATGAAGGCAGTGGGGTGCTCATACTGACTGATATGTACGGAGGGACCCCTTCAAATATCAGCCTTTCATTCTTGGAAGAGAAGAAGATTGAGGTTATTACAGGGGTTAATCTTCCAATGTTATTGAAACTGGCTACTTACCAGAACGATATGGATCTTGAGTCCTTGGCAAACTTTATCACCGATTATGGGCAGAGAAATATTAACCTCGCAAGTGAGGTTTTGAAAAAGAAGGTTAACAAAAAGAAGATCTAAATTAAAGATTAAGGTCTAAATGATTTATGGAGGTCCAGACATTTATTATAAAAAACCGTTTAGGTCTTCATGCAAGAGCGGCTGCAATGCTTGTAAAGACTGCAAATCAATTCTCTTCAGATGTGATGCTTGAAAAGGATGGGGTTGAAGTTAATGGGAAATCGATTATGGGAATCCTGATGCTTGCCGCATCAAAAGGTTCAAAGATAACACTTAAGGTAAACGGTAAGGATGCCTCTCAGGCTATACAAACCATCGGGAGATTGATTGAGAACAAATTTGGTGAGGAGTGAGATGGCGGTTCAACAGCAGATTAATAAATTTTTTCATGGTATTGGGGCCTCTTCAGGTATTGTTATCGGGAAGGCATATCTGGTTGAGCGATTCAGGGTTCGCCTCCCCCGGAGAAGGATCGAGCGAGATGAGGTAAGGGGGGAAACAGAGAGATTCATCAAGGCCATTGAGGAATCCCGAAGACAACTGAAGGAGATTAAGGAGAAGATTTTAGATCCAGAGGTTAGACGCCATTCCTTTATCCTCGATGTGCATTTGATGATCCTGGATGATCAGATGTTGATTAATGATACCATTGATAATATTCGTAAGAAAAAGGTAAATTCGGAATGGGCTCTGGATATCACATTGGAAAAGCTCGACAAGGCTTTTAAGGCCATAGAGGACGAATACCTTAGAGAGCGTCGAAGTGATCTACATTATGTAACGGCAAGAATCTTTCGTAATCTCATGGGGAAGAAACATGACGATATTACCAAGATAAAGGGGAATGTGATTGTTGTAGCTCATGATCTTTCTCCTGCAGATACACTTCAGATGAATTTAAAACATGTTGGAGGATTTATAACGGATATTGGTGGAAGATTTTCTCATACAGCCATTCTTGCACGCTCCTTAGGGATACCTGCTATTGTTGGATCGGAGGTGGCAACCTCACTCATCAATGGAGGTGATGTTTTGATCATCGATGGGAATACAGGAGAGGTGGTGATCAATCCGACAGAGGATATCTCCCAAGCTTTCCTCAGCCGCAAGAGGAGGATTAAATCGATCGAGAGGGAGGTAATGAAGTATGCTCCCCTACCGGCCGAGACCCTCGATGGTGTTCAAATTCATCTTCAGGCAAATATAGAAATGGTTGAAGAGATTCCATCAGCTAAATTGCATGGGGCAGAAGGTATAGGTCTTTACAGAACTGAAATCCTCTATCTAAACAGAAATGATCTCCCCTCCGAAGAAGAACACTTCCAGACCTATCGGAGATTGGCAGAGGAGATACACCCTGCCATTGCAACAATACGAACCCTGGATATCGGGGGAGATAAATTTCTTCCTGATTACTCAAAAAACAATGAGAGAAATCCTGCAATGGGGCTGAGGGCAATTCGGTTTAGTATTAAGGAAACAGAGATTTTTAAGACACAGTTGAGGGGTATATTAAGGGCCAGTGCCTATGGCAGGCTCAGGATTCTATTCCCACTCATATCAGGGATTGAAGAGATTCGAAAGGCAAAGGCTATCCTTGAGGAGGTAAAAAGGGGCCTGATCAGGGACAGGATACCTTTTGATAAAGATATTAAGGTGGGGGCGATGATAGAGATACCCTCTGCATCAGTTACAGCAGATCTTCTGGCACGCGAGGTCGATTTTTTTAGCATCGGGACGAATGATCTCATCCAGTATGCCTTAGCTGTAGATAGAATAAATGAACATGTCTCCTATCTTTACGAACCACTTCACCCCGCAATCCTAAGGTTCATTAAGGGAGTTCTTCAGGGTGCCCATCAAGGAGGTATTCCTGTGGCCATTTGTGGAGAGATGGCTTCAGAACCTTCGCATCTCCTTGTCTTATTGGGTTTGGGATTGGACGAATTCAGCATGAATCCTGTTGCAATTCCAAGGGTTAAGAAGATACTCAGAATGGCAAAGTTTGAGGATACAAAATTCCTCGTTGAGAAGATATTTAGTTTCTCCACTGCAATGGAAATCAAAAGGTATGTCCAGAAATGGATGGCAGAAAGGTTTCCAAAAGAGTTAATTAAATCCTATTCTGAGGATTTGAAGGCTTAAATAAAAGAGAGGGAGGAATTTCTATATGGCAATGACAGACTTTTTATTCACATCCGAATCAGTAACAGAAGGGCATCCTGATAAAGTTGCGGATCAGATATCTGATGCGATACTCGATGCCATAATTGCACAAGACCCAAATGCACGGGTAGCGTGTGAAACGATGGTAACAACAGGAATGGCGATCATAGCAGGTGAGATCACAACATCCTGCTATGTTCACATGCCTGCAATAGTTCGAGAAACGATCAAAGAGATCGGATATAATGATTCAGCAATGGGGTTTGACTGGGAGACATGTGCAGTCATTACCTCTATTGATGAACAGTCTCCTGATATAAAGATTGGGGTAGATGAAAGGGAGGACCATGAACAAGGTGCAGGAGATCAGGGATTGATGTTTGGTTATGCATGTAACGAAACCCCCGAACTCATGCCAATGCCAATTATCTATGCACACAGGCTCACCCGACGATTAGCAGAGGTGCGAAAGAAGAAGATATTGGACTTTTTAAGGCCTGATGGGAAGTCTCAGGTGACGATCCAGTATATAAATGGTAGGCCTGTCCGTGTGGATTCTGTAGTAATTGCAGCACAGCATTCGGAAAGCGTCTCCTATGAGACCCTTAAAGAGGCAATAAGAGAGGAGGTCATCTTCAAGGTCATCCCAGAAGAGATGCGTGATAAAAATACTAAATATTATATCAACACAACAGGCCGTTTTGTTCAGGGAGGACCAAAGGCAGACTGCGGGCTTACAGGGAGAAAGATCATTGTTGATACCTATGGAGGTGTAGGAAGCCATGGAGGTGGCTGCTTCTCTGGTAAAGACCCATCCAAGATGGATCGTAGTGCCTCATACATGGCAAGACATATTGCGAAGAATATTGTTGCGGCTGGCCTGGCCGATAAATGTGAAGTTCAGATTGCCTATACCATAGGGGTTGCCCGGCCGGTTTCATTAATGATTGATACGTCAAGAACCTCAAAGGTTCCTCCTGATGAGATAGCAAGGATTATATGGGAGCATTTTGATCTAAGACCGAAGGCAATTATCAAATATCTCAATCTTCTTAGACCTATCTATAAGAAGACAGCATGCTACGGGCATTTTGGTCGCCTGGAGCCTGAATTTACATGGGAGAGCACGAATAGGGCAGAAGAGTTGAGAAAGGCCGCAGGGCTCTAATAAAGATCAAGTTTTGAAATCTAACTTAAAATTGGGGGTTGAAATGGAATTCGATATTAAGGATATATCGTTAGCTGATAAGGGGAGCCTCCGTGTACAATGGGCAGAGATTGCTATGCCTGTCTCGAGGCTTATAAGAAATCGGTTTGAAAAGGAGAAGCCCCTTAAGGGTATTAGATTATCAGCATGTTTACACGTCACTACAGAAACAGCCGTTTTAATACAGACCTTATTGGCAGGAGGTGCAGAGGTAGCATTATGTGCATCAAACCCATTAAGCACACAAGATGATGTTGCTGCATACCTTGTAAGGTATTGTAATGTTCCAGTATTTGCCAAAAAAGGCGAGGATAGCGAAACATATTACCTACATATACAGAAGGCATTGTCATTTTTACCAAATATTACAATGGATGATGGAGCTGATCTTGTTTCATCACTCCATTTTATTGCCTTAGAGAAATGGGGAGAGCTGTCTACATCTATTCAAAAATGGGCAAAGGAGTTGACTCCTAAAAATAGAATGGAATTGATTGAAGGTGTTATAGGAGGAACTGAGGAGACAACCACCGGGGTTATAAGACTTCGTTCGATGGAGCGACAGGGTGTTTTAAAGTTTCCTGTAATATCTGTTAATGATGCTGAGACAAAACACTTCTTTGATAATCGTTACGGAACAGGACAATCCACAATAGATGGAATTCTAAGGGCAACGAATAGGTTGCTTG
>JBBITW010000192.1:0-6556 GCA_037440525.1 Deltaproteobacteria bacterium | reverse complement strand
ATTCTTTTTGCCCTGACCGGAATTGTATTTTCATCAGCATCTATTAATCTGGCTCCTAATATTTCAGACAATGATATTATAAATCCAGTAGGAAGGGTAGCAGACATAATAACAAAAGGAATGGACAGTTTTTTCATCCTTTGGGCCAATATTAGAGAACTTTGTAGCCCTAACAAAGGCTCATAGGTATGGACTTCATCAAAGACATGAAAACTTGAAGCAACCGCACCTGCGGGAATATTTCCGTGTCTTATTCCAAGACTAAGAGGGGTACAGGCGTAGGAAGTAATAACTTGATCAAATGTTGCCACAATACAATCAGCATCAAAGAGCACACTTTCTATTCTTTTACTGTGCTGTGCTTTAACATCAATTTTCGGTCCATATCCCTTAAATCTCTCATGTAATGAATTCACAAGAGCTCTCATCGGAAGAGAATAGATCATTCTATTAGGTAGGGTTCTACCTCTCAATTCCATAAAAGGTACGAATACTGCTTCACTTTTGCCACTTCCGGTGGGGGCACGGAGGATCACGGATTCGCCTCTTGCCAGGGCTTCATATGCCGCTATCTGGTGGGGATAAGGATCATGGCCAGTGATTCTTTTGAAGTTGGCCGTCATTATGTTTTCCCTATATTATTCTATACCAACCATTTCCAAAAACAGCATCTTCGCCTACATGTAGATACTCACCTGCTAAAAGAAGTGGAAGAAATTCTCTGATTTCTCCTTCAAAACTGACCTCCCCTATAAATCCACTTTGATCGTGAAAGGTGTTATGGGTTCTGCTTCTCCTTTTGATTTCTACCCATTCGAGCTCAGATTGGATTTTCTTCACTTTCATAGAACGCTCTGAAAGGCCTGAAAAGTCTACATCTATTGATCCTCCACAATATGCTGTTGTGAGAGCATTTATCCTATCACGAAGCCTCCTTATGATATGATGAAATTCCGGCTCCTTTATGATCCTGCTATCCCCTTTAACTCCTGTTGGATTATACCGAATTCGAGTTGGAGTTAAAAAATGAAACATAATCTTCTCACCATCGAGCTCCTTGGCCTTCTTTATCAGCTCCTCTCCAGTAATCCTGCCATCAAAGTTTGAAACCATATTGGTCGCAGGGTCATAAATTGAATAAAATTTTTCATCTTTTAGAACCTCAATCCCAGCAAGATTAAATTTTCCTCGATTTAACCCTATACCAAAGGCGCCAAGCTCTTTAAAGGGAACTATTACATAAGGTAGAGCATTTATACGATCCCCAATCAATATCATCTCAAACTTAAGTGGGTCCAATGATGTGTACTGGGATTCCTCATCTATAGGAGGCTTTATTACAAATCCCCGCGGTAGGTTTTTAAGCCTTTTTATACCTCCTGCCTGAAGAGGGTTAAAAATTAAAGTGTATGCACACTTATCTCTTAATAGACAAGTCTCACAACTCCCATTATTTCTGTCCAAACAGACCAATCTCCTTAGGGAAGAACCAAATGCTCCTCTCAGGACATTTCCTTTTCCTCGTCTTGGAAACTCTATTTTTGTAATAGGATTGAAAGTAAACCGGTATACTGAAAAAAATAACCTCTCAATCATCTCAGAATCCAGAATAAAATGTTTTATAACAGGTAAAATTCGCTATGGGGTGATTGGCACCATACCAAGACCCATTGTTTCAGGATATCCGAGCATGATATTCATATTCTGCACTGCCTCTCCAGAGGCTCCTTTAACGAGGTTATCGATAGCAGTTACAACAACCATACGATGTCCATCTTCATCCACTAATACTCCAATATCACAAAAATTCGAGCCTCTAACATCCTTTGTGCTGGGAAGCCTTCCCTTTGGATAAATCCTCACGAATGGTTCTTCTTTGTAATGTTCCTCAAAAGTATTCAGGATGTCTTCTGTCTTCATTTTTTTATTCAGGTTTATATAGATGGTTGACAATATCCCACGGTCCATTGGAATGAGATGTGGAACGAAGGTTACTTTAACTTCCCTTTTTGCAATCTCACTCAACTCCTGTTCGATCTCAGGTGTGTGTCTGTGGTTAAAAATCTTATATGCCTTTACCCCTTCATTCACTTCACAGAAAAGTGATTCAAGCACCAGATCCCTGCCTGCTCCGCTTACGCCGGATTTTGAATCAATAACGATCCCATCAAGAGAGATGAGCCCATTTTTTATTAGAGGGATGAGGCCTATCAGTGCCCCTGTAGGGTAGCATCCTGGATTTCCAACAATCCTCGCACCTCTGATCTCATTTCTACAAAGTTCAGGCAAGCCGTAGACAGACTCTGAAAGTAACTCTGGAGAGGTGTGTTTTTGATACCATTTCTCATAAACATTTGAATCCTTGAACCTAAAATCTGCACTGAGATCTATAATTCTTTTTCCATTCTTATATAATAATGGAACTATTTCCATTGCGGTCTTATGCGGAACTGCAGTAAATATAATGTCTGAATTTTCTGAAATCTCATCAATCTTTAGTTCCTTACACTTTAGTGAAAGATTTTTCCTAAGAGATGGAAATACCTGGTCTATAGGGATGTCAATATACTTTTGTGAAGTAAGCACTGTTAGCTCTACCTCTGGATGAGCAATTAGTATGCGAATAAGCTCCAACCCCGTATACCCTGTTGCTCCGATAATTGCCACTCTTTTCTTCATATCATTTCCTTTCCACTCTATATAAAGACAATATATAATACCAAAAAATCTATATTTTGAAAACTAAAAAAGGGAGGTCATCCCTCCCTCTTCATTTACCCATATAATTTCTTTAATCCCTATTTCTACCTTTCCTTTGCTTTTTAGCAGATTATCTTTTTGAGTACTGGGGTCTTCTCCTTGCTCCCCTCAAACCATATTTTTTACGTTCTTTAATCCTCGAATCCCTCGTCAAAAGACCTGCCTTTTTGAGAATCTCTTTAAATGCAGGATTATATTGAAGAAGGGCCCTCGAGATTCCGTGCCTGATTGCCTCGGATTGACCTGATATACCTCCTCCTTTAACATTCACCTTCACATCGAATTGATTGAGTGTCCCTGTGATATCAAATGGCTGAAGGACTTTCATTTCGCATGTCTCTCTACCGAAATAATCCTTCGGATTTCTTTCATTTATTACGAATCTACCTTCTCCTGGCTCAAGCCATACCCTTGCAATGGAACTTTTTCTCTTCCCTGTAGCATAGATTGATTCCGCCACCTTTGACTCCTTTATAAATTTATCGGAATTGGCTTCTGGGCTTCGTGTGGATGATTGGGCCCAGCATAGACCTTTAGCTTTTTAAACATATTTCGACCCAAGCTATTCTTTGGAAGCATCCCCTTTACAGCTATTTTCAAAATCTCTGTGGGCTTTTGGGCCAATAATTTCTCAGCATCTATCTCCTTAATTCCACCTGGATAGCCTGTATGATGATAATATATCTTGTCCTTTTTCTTTTTCCCCGTTAAAACAACTTTCTCAGCATTTACTACTACAACAAAGTCGCCGGTATCTACATGTGGGGTGAAGGTAGGTTTATTCTTTCCCCTCAATATCTTTGCCAGCTCAGAGGCCAATCGCCCTAAAACCTTCCCCTCTGCATTTACCAGATACCAATTATGTTCAACATCTTCTTTTTTGGATTGATATGTCTTCATTTCTATCACCTTAAAATTTAATATATCATCCAGATTTTTTCAACTCCAACAGACTTTTTCTTAATGATACAACATATTAAGACCCTATCTCCTCCTTTTTTGTTTTGCTCCGAAGTGATCCTGCCAGAATAAAACTACTGGACTTGCAACATAGACCGTTGAGTAGGTTCCTGAAATCAAACCCACAATAAGGGTGAATGCAAAATCATGGATGACCGGCCCTCCAAAGAAGAAGAGGATCAAGACAACTATCATCACTGTTCCTGAAGTGAGGATTGTTCTCCCGAGGGTCTCATTTATACTCACATTGAAGATGGTCTCAAGGCTATCCTTTCTCATCTTCTTGATATTCTCCCTGACACGGTCAAAAATGACGATCGTATCATTGATCGAGAATCCTATGATGGTAAGTATGACAGCCATGAGTGATAATGAATATTCAAGCTGGGCGATTGAGATGGCCCCGTATGTGACAATAATATCGTGGATCAGTGCAACAATCCCTCCCAATCCATAAGAGACCTGCTTAAATCTCCATGCCACATAGACAAGTATTGCTAAGAACGAAAGTCCCACTGCCCAGAGGGCCTTCCTCTTCAGGTCCTTACCAACCTTTGGACCTACCATCTCAACTCTACGAATCTCAAGTTTCTGGTCTTTAAAACGGCTCTGAAGGGCGGTTTGAATATTCTTTGAAATCTCCTCCAAATTCTCAACCGTTTTTTCAACCCTGATCATGAATTCATTCTCTCCGCCGAATTTTTGAACCATGGCATCCCTTGAACCGCTCTCCTCCAATGCCCTCCTCACTTCAGAGATATCAATGTTCTTCGTAAATTTAACCTGTATCAATATCCCACCTGCAAAATCTACTCCATACCTCAACCCGCCATGAAAAAGTAGAGAACCAAGACTTAATAGTATAACTACTATTGAAATCCAAATAGCATATTTCCTCTTCCCGATGAAATCAAATTGGGTACCTGGTCGAATCAATTCCATAAATTTCCCCTTGGTTTCCTCTTAATTCTCATTAAAGGGAATTAAATACTCAGTGTTTTGACCCTCATCTTAAGGGTCAAGAAATCAAACATCCATCTCGTTATATAAACAGCAGTAAATATGTTAGCCAGGATTCCAATCGATAGGGTTACTGCAAATCCTCTCACAGGACCTGAACCAAACTGATAAAGAAAGATCGCTGCTATGAGAGTAGTTAAATTTGAATCAATGATTGTAACAAAAGCACGGTGATATCCTTGGTCTATGGCAGCCCTTATGGTCTTACCCCACCTCAACTCCTCCTTAATCCTTTCATGAATCAATATATTTGCATCCACTGCCATTCCAACTGAAAGGACCAAACCAGCAATTCCTGGAAGGGTAAGTGTTGCTCTGAAAATGGCAAGTGCTGCGAGGATGAAGAGGATATTGAGGATAAGACCGATATCTGCAATCACTCCGGAGACCCTGTAATAGAAGATCATGAACAATACAACGATAATCGCACTAATTAATATGGAGATTATCCCCTGTCGAATGGAGTCCTGGCCGAGAGAAGGGCCTACTGTCCTCTCTTCAATAATTTTAACAGGGGCGGGAAGTGCACCTGCCCTTAGAACAATGGCGAGGTCACTTGCCTCTTTCATATCAAACCTTCCAGTTATTTGAGCCCTTCCTCCTGAGATTCTTTCCTGAATAACAGGAGCTGAATATACATTATCATCGAGGATTATAGCCAGCCTCTTTTTAACATTTGCCCCTGTAATCTGCTCAAAAAGTTTTGCCCCTATATCATCAAATTCCAGTGCTACATAAGGCTCATTATATTGTCTATCCATAGCAACACGTGCATCCTTTAATACCTCTCCAGTCATCAATGTTCTCTCTTTTAATAGATAAGGAATCTTTTTTATCCCACCTGTCTTCGGATCAACAACTCTTTGATAAAGGATTATATCACCTTCAGGTATATTACCCTTCAAGGCCTCTTCAATATCACCTTCTTCATCCACAAGTTTAAACTCCAGAAGGGCAGTTTTGCCGATAAGATTGATTGCCCTCTGAGGATCCTTTATCCCTGGAAGCTGGACTAAGATACGATCCGTTCCTTGAAGGGTGATTTCTGGTTCTGCCACACCAAACTGGTCAATTCGATTTCTTATGGTCTCGAGGGCCTGATCAATAGCATTCTTCTTGATATAATCAGCCTGTCTGCTATCGAGAACCAAAACAACCCTCCATATCCCCTTCTCCAGTTCAGTTGTTGAAAGTTCCTGCATTATTGAATAACGTTGGCTTAGAAGTTTCTCCCACTTATCCCTATCTCCTGAAATCTCCATAACAATCTGATTCTTTTTATCCCTTTCCAATCTTCCAACCGGAATTCCCTTATCCTTTAGATCTTCCTTCAGATTGTTCTTAACCCTCTCCAGATAACTTTCAACAGCCTTTTCCGCCTCAACTTCGAGTATGAGATGCATCCCTCCTTGTAGATCCAGACCAAGATGTATCCTCTCTGTTGGAATAATTTTATAAAACCACGAAGGAAGCTCAGGTTCAATTGTTGGTAAAAAGAGAAGTAAAGCAAAAATTGTGAGAGCTATGTAGAATATAAACCTCCATTTTAACCCTCTCCACATACTCAATCCTCTCTAAATTTAGATCTCCCTTTGGGGAACTTCATAAAAATAAAAACAAGGGTTTTTTTTTACCCTTTAAATTTTAATTCATAGCCTATCATTAAAGTTTTTGCAAGAAAAAATTATGTTTTTGTGTAACCCGTCACTTAAACGGGGCTAAGTTAAAATATCTGGCAGGAATATCCTCGAAAATCTTATCAAGCGGACGATTTAAATTTTAGTTCTTCTCCAATATAGTTATTAAAAAGGATTCT
>JBBITW010000191.1:0-6583 GCA_037440525.1 Deltaproteobacteria bacterium | reverse complement strand
ACAAGCAGGGTCAGATGATAAGCTCCGTCACTTATCTCCCCTCCCTTCTTTTCAAACCTGCTTTTAGGAGCGATATATATCTCGCATCCTATAATAGGTTTAATACCGTGTTTAATGGAGCTCTGATAAAATTCGATTGCACCAAACATATTTCCATGATCAGTGAGTGCCACTGCATCCATCCGATATTTTCGGGCCAGCTCCAGTAGCTCATCAAAACGAATTGCTCCATCGAGCAGACTGTATTGGCTATGGAGATGGAGGTGAACGAAATTAGCGTGTCCCATATAATTAAATTTCTAAGATAGTTTGATGAAATCTTATACCTTAACTTAATCTATTCCCACTCAATGGTGCTCGGAGGTTTAGAACTAATATCGTAGACAACTCTATTGACTCCCTTTACCTCGTTTATCAATCTATTTGCTATATTCCCTAAGACATCATATGGCATCCTCACCCAATCAGCAGTCATTCCATCCTGACTTTCAACAATCCTCAATGCAACCACATTTTCATAAGTTCTCGAATCCCCCATCACACCAACTGTTTTAACTGGCAGAAGAACAGCGAAGGACTGCCAGACACGATTTAATAACTGATGTCTTCTCATCTCCTCAAGAACAATTTCATCGGCGTGCCTCAATATATCCAGTCTCTCTTTACTCACTTCACCAATAACCCGAATGGCAAGCCCGGGACCAGGAAATGGCTGTCGCTGGATTATTGAGTCACCCACACCCAACTCTTTTCCCAACTGCCTTACCTCATCTTTGAACAATTCCCTTAAAGGCTCTATTAATTTCAATTTCATCCTTTCTGGAAGACCCCCTACATTATGGTGGCTCTTAATGGTGGCAGAAGGGCCCTTCCATGATACGCTTTCAATCACATCAGGATAAAGGGTACCCTGTGCAAGATACCTAACCCCACCTATCTTCCGTGCCTCCCTCTCAAAGATAGAGATAAATGCCCTCCCAATCCTCTTTCGCTTCTCTTCAGGATCTATCACTCCTTTTAATTTCTTAAGGAAATAGTCTTCTTCGTTCACATAAATTAGAGGTATCTTAAACTTCTCTCGAAAAAGTTTAAAAACACCCTCAGGTTCGCCTCTTCTTAACAAACCATTATTTACAAAGATACACTTCAATCTATTTCCAATTACACGGTGTAGGAGCAATGCAGTTACAGTAGAATCAACCCCTCCACTTAAAGCACAGACCACCTTACCTTCCTCAATCCTTTCTCTTAAATCGAGAATTGACTGTTCTAAAAAAGACTTCATTGTCCAGAGGTTTGAACATCTACAGATCCTAAAGATAAAATTTTTTAAAATCTCAATACCCCTATGTGTATGGATGACCTCAGGATGAAACTGGAGGCCATAAAGCCTTCTCACTGGATCTTCAATCGCTGAGAATGGAGTGTTTTCGGAGTGGGCTATCCCTTGAAATCCATGAGGTAATCTCTTGATATGGTCTCCATGGCTCATCCATACCTGAAGTCTTCCACCCCTCTTTGCAATACCATTAAATAATTCCCCAACTTGATCAACAATCAATAAGGCCTTTCCATACTCCCTCTTATCCGAGTAGGTAACCTTTCCTCCGAGTATGTGAGCCATCAATTGCATTCCATAACATATCCCCAAGATAGGTATCCCCATTTTAAAGATTTCAGGATCACATATAGGGGCTTTATCTTCATATACACTCGAGGGTCCGCCCGAGAGGATTATACCATTTGGAGCAATAGAATCGATCTTCTTAGGAGGCATATTAAAGGGATGAATTTCACTATAAATACTACATTCCCTTACCCTCCTTGCAATAAGTTGAGTATATTGGGAACCAAAATCGAGAATCAAGATTTTGTCAAATGAAGAATTATTTTTCATACTCTCTTTTTAAACCACTGAATGAGTAAAAAGTGGAAATAAAACATTTCTATTTCTCAATGTTTAAGAATATACTTTCCATCCTTTAACTCATATTGGTAGGGATTGCCTTCTTGATAAAAGAGATCATCCTTGGAGATGAGCCTTTCTGAAATTAGGTCCTCGAGGCGCCTTGGATAACTTCCCTTCTCCAGAAAATGTATTTCTAAGGCTTCCTGCAGTCGATCTAATTTAGCCTTCTCAAGAAGATGATATGGGGCTTCTATATTAACCCTTTCAACCCTGGAACTCAGAAAGAGATTTAAAAAACTTGGCTTCACATATGCAAATACCAGAAGTAAAAGAAGAACAAAACCACCATAGTAGGAAAAGACCATTGCCTCTCTAAAATTTATCATCCTCACCTTCTTGATGAGGCTTGGAGTGCGAAGCCCAACTATTTCTATCAAACCCATTTCCTTTAGGTTTGCCAGTATCTCACTGGTATTAAATTTTCCAAGGAGACTTCGGTCAATAATCTCCTGAACCGTCCGATTTCCATCTATAAGGTTGTAAATCAGCTCCTGCTCAGAGGTCAATCTCTCCTTTAAATAAGTTTGGGGAAAGAGGATATCTCCAGATTTTTCCTCAGGCAGGGTACTCTTCTTAAAAACCAGATGGGGAGAGAAGATCTTTTTTTCGATTTCTGACCATTCATCTACCATTCGTAGAATATTTAGAAGAACCTGTTCCGTGCTCAGGGCAAAAGGAATCTTCTTATAGCTCTCCACAAGTCTGAGATCGAAACTGAAACTTCCATCCTCCCACCAGAATAGCTCATAGATAGTCTCATAAACCTGGGTGGAGATAACCCTTAGCACATCCTCTTTTTTAAGCATCCCAAGTTCAACAAGGATTTCCCCTAAGTATTTGAGCGTCTCCTTCTGAATTCTCAAAGCCCTCTCCAACTGCTCCTGTGTGATCAACTGTGCCTTTACCAGAATTTCTCCAATGAGGTCTTTTTTCCCTCTATAGTTGGAGTAAACATGGACTATCATTCCATCGACGAAATATATCTCTGCAAGATTCTTACCTCTCTGTATCTTCAAAACACCTGTCTTTAGTTGCTGTCCAATCAACTGTATGATCTCTGTAATACTGAAGTCCTTTAATGTTCCCTGCAAAGCCATTTCATTATCTCCTTGTTCATTTTCCTATCATAAATTTTGGCTTCTGCCAGATGGTGCGTCTTAAGGATAGGAGATAAAATAGAATAAAAAGTCCTAACCATAGTATTATTCTCAAAGAAGCTGAAGATGATGTAAGAGAGAAAGAGGAAGGGATTACTCCTTCCCAGTATATAAACTTTAAAACAAATGCGAATAATATGGAAAGCAGTATGAGACCCTTAAGTGGTTCGTCTCTCCAGAGGTCATTAAATCCTACAAAAATGAAGGAGAGCGAACGGCCAATAAAGTGATCCTTCTTTTGATATTCCTGCGCCTGAAATGACTTCTTCTCCATGACCTTTGGATGCAGTTTTTCTTTGTTGATAAAAATCCTATAACAATTGAAACATACAAATTCTTTACCTGCTGTTCCAAGGTAAAATCTGTAGGTGGGGGTTCCACACATTGGACAATTTGTCAAAAACCTTTTAGACCTTGAATAACGAGAAATCCCTATTAAAAATGCAAGCCCAACAATTGGTGATAAAAATGGGAGTCTTGATGGAATCCTCTCAAACCATGCCTTAAAGAGACGAAAGAGGATTCCTTCCTTACCAATCAACTGATCAAAAAATCTCCCCCATAGCATATTCGTGGTAATAATCTCATCAATCACCATACGATTTGGATTTAAGGAATCAATCCCCATATAATAATCCACGAGCTCGGGGGAGAGTCTTCTTGCCATCTGAAATGCCTTATCAATCTTTATTGAAAATAGGTTTTCCTGAGTATAGGCACGATAAAGATTGTAATAATATGAACCCTTCTCAGGATTCAATTCAATCGCCTGCTGGTAGAAATTAATAGCATCTGCGACCTGTTTTTGTGCTAAATAGACATTTCCAAGATTTGAAAAACCCCCACTTCTGTAAGGATTGTATTGAAGGGCCCTCCTATAAAACTCCTCAGATTGAGAATAATTGCCCTTTCTCTTCTCAATAAGCCCGAGGGTAAAAAGCACTTCCTCGTCATCTGGATGATTGAATAACCATGTCCTCAATCTCTCTTCTGTTCT
This sequence comes from Deltaproteobacteria bacterium, assembly GCA_037440525.1. GTDB lineage: Bacteria > Desulfobacterota > BSN033 > BSN033 > UBA1163 > JBBITW01. The sequence goes on along the minus strand of JBBITW010000191.1, from coordinate 2,460 downwards.
TCTATCCCAGTTGTCATAATTGGCCTCATTTATTTCGAGCATGATTTCAACCAAGCGGCTATTTAAGAAAGAAGAAGAGGATTTTAGAAAGAAAGGTAGGTAGGTCAAAATGATTAAGAAAATAATGATAATGGTTCTCTTCCTCGGAGATACATAGCCCCACAATAGAATCGACCAGAAAAGGAGAGCCCATAGAATATCCAATCTGAGGAATAATGGAATAAGGATGACAAAAATCTTTAAACCATTAATGATTAGACTCGATGGATCATCTGTCAGATTTTTCCTGATATTATAAAAATAAAGTGGGAGATATCTTACCAGAAGGACGATACCGAAAACAAGAAAGGCCATAAGTATTGCATTTGAGATAATATAAAAGGAATTATAGCAAAATTGTAAGGAGCTTGGAAAGTACCTCAAATTTGCCTTGAAGCCATTTAAAAATCCTCCAATCAATCTGTGAATATGGAATGGGCTTTTTTGCCACAGGATCAAGGCGCGATCAAAATGGGGTTGAGAAAGGTCAGGGGAAAAAAGAATGGCATAATCTATTAGTTCTAAGGCTCGATCCTTCTCCCCAGTTTTATTCACCTTTCTTGCCTCTCGCAATAACATGTGGGAAATGGTGCTGAGGTTTCTTATTCCTTTATCAAGTTTCATCTGCAAAAGCTGATCAAGCTCCTTTTTCGAAAGAGAGGGGGATTGGCTAAGGCTCTTTGACTTTAAAAGATTTACTGCTTTCAGGTCTAAAAAGCGATCTGTCGAAGTTTGACTTTCAATGAATAGGAATTCACCTGCTAAAGGAGAAATCTCCTTTTTACTAAAAAATCCAAGATAATATATGAGGGATAATATAAGGATTACAAAAATAAATATTGTCTTTTTCAATATACTTCCCCAATTTGGTTCGACGTTTAATTATTCCAGACGATAATTCGGAGCCTCTTTTGTTATGATCACATCATGGACATGGCTTTCCCTCAATCCTGATGATGTAATCTTGATGAATTTAGCCTTTTCCTGCATCTCCTTAATATTTCTTGCTCCCATATAGCCCATCCCGGCTTTAAGCCCTCCGATAAGTTGCTGAATACAAAAAGAGAGAGCCCCCCTGTAAGGAACCCTTCCTTCGATTCCCTCTGGAACCAATTTTGTTTCACTCTCCACATCTCCCTGAAGATACCTATCCTTACTCCCCTCTTTCATTGCCTCAAGGGATCCCATCCCTCTATAAACCTTGTAACTTCTACCCTGATAAAGGACAATCTCCCCAGGACTTTCGTCAGTTCCTGCAAAGAGATTTCCTATCATCACAGAATGTGCACCTGCTGAAATTGCCTTTGTAATATCTCCTGAAAATTTGATACCTCCGTCAGCAATGATTGGGATGTCATACCTTTTTGAAATCTCAGCCACCTCCATGATGGCAGAGAGTTGAGGAACACCCACTCCGGCAACAATACGGGTTGTGCATATCGAGCCTGGCCCTACCCCAACCTTCACTCCATCTACCCCTGCTTTAATAAGCTCAAGCATCCCTTCCTTTGTAGCAATATTGCCTCCAATCAACTGGCAGTTTGGGAAGTTCTTCTTTGTATCTTTAATTGCCTCAATAACATCCTTTGTATGACCATGTGCTGTATCGATTACAAGGACATCCAGGCCTGCCTTGAGCAGTGCCTCTGTTCTTGCCTCCCTGTCTTTGCCCGGTCCAATTGCCGCCCCCACCCGAAGTCTTCCAAGATGATCCTTACAGGAATTTGGATATTTCCTCATCTTCTCAATGTCCTTAATGGTGATCAATCCCTTGAGATTGTTATGCTCGTCAACGACCAGTAATTTTTCTATCCTGTTTCTGTGAAGTATCTCCTTGGATTCCTCAAGGGTTGTCCCCACAGGGACAGTAATAAGATTATCCTTTGTCATGACTGTTGATATCTTTTCATCCAGTCTCTTCTCAAATCTCAAATCTCTATTTGTCAGGATACCCACCAGTTTACCATTCCTTGTAATTGGAACCCCCGAGATTCGATATTTCTTCATCACCTCCAATGCTTCATAAATCTTCTGGTCCGGGTCCATCGTAATGGGGTTAAGTATCATTCCACTTTCAGACTTCTTTACCTTATCAACCTCCATCACCTGCTCTTCAATTGAAAGATTACGATGGATTATACCTATTCCTCCCTCCTGTGCCATGCAAATAGCTGTTCTTGCCTCTGTAACCGTATCCATAGCCGCACTTACAAGGGGGATATTCAATTTTATTTCTCTTGTCAATTTTGTACTTATATCCACATCCTTTGGCAATACTTCAGAATAGCCAGGAACAAGTAATACATCATCGAATGTTAGATACTCTTTCATCTCTACGCCCATTATTTCCATATCCTCACTCCTAAAATATTTTATTCTTATATCAAACGATTTCTTCTTTGTCAACTATGTTGATAGAGA
>JBBITW010000190.1:0-6586 GCA_037440525.1 Deltaproteobacteria bacterium | reverse complement strand
CTCGGAATGACAGAAAAAGGAGACTCGGAATGACAAACATTGCATACACCTCATTGTGACACAGCCACTTTGAGGAGAGGGTAAGGGGGATAATTGTAAAGATTTAACTAAGAGGCCTTGATTATTTTAACATTTCGTGATAATGAAGAATTTCAAAAAACAAAAGGAGACTTCATTCTTATGGATGAGACCAAAACAATTCCCAAGAGGCCCTTAGGAAAGACAGGGGCAATGGTAACAATCCTCGGATTAGGTGGAGAGGGTCTGTTGAGAAGCTATAATCGAGAAGAGGAGGCAGTCCCCCTTATTCATCGTGCAATTGAGATGGGAATAACCTATTTTGAATCAGCCCGATCCTATTCGGGGAGTGAAAACTACTATGGTATGGCCCTTCAGGAGAGAAGAAAGGATATCTTCCTTACAAGCAAATCTCATGAAAGGACAGGGGATGGAGCCCTCAAGCATCTTGAAACGACCCTGAAAAATATGAAGACTGAATTTCTCGATCTCTGGATTATTCACGATATAAGAACCCCAAAAGACCTTGAAATAATCTTTTCACCCAAAGGAGCAATTCGTGCCTTTGAGTCAGCTAAAAGAAATAAACTCGTTCGATTTATCGGCATCTCAGGCCATCGAAATCCCACTATTATCTCAAGAGCCCTTGACCTCTTCCCATTCGATGTTGTGCTAATCCCTGTCAATCCAGGTGAACCTCATTATTGGTCTTTTATTGACGAAGTATTACCAAAGGCAGAAAAACAAGGGATGGGTATCTTAGGGATGAAGACCCTCTCAAGGGGAATATCTGTTAAGATCTTCGGGGTTGAATCTGTGGAAGATTTTCTTCGCTTCGCCTTAACCCAGAATGTAACAGCTGTCGTAGTGGGTTGTGAAACTATTGAGCAACTGGAGATGAATGTCAAAATAACCAAATCCTTTAAACCTATGACCCAGCATGAGCAGGAACTCATCATCTCAAAAGTAAAACCTTATGCAAGGGAATTAATGTACTATAAATTGTAATCCCGACCTTATCTCTCAGATGATTCAATATAAATTGACCTCTCCTTTAAATTCGAGTTGAATTTTGGTCATAAGTCTATTATTATTTTTATTAAGAGAAGATGAAGCCCGTAACTTTGGAAATTGTAACTAAATTAATTACCATATTTGATCACCACGGACAAAGCAAATTTCTCCTCAATGAAGCAGGGGTTGAAAGAAATATTAATCAAAAAGAGCTAAATGAATACCCCTCAGAATTGAGGGAGGAATTAAGTAGACTTTCTCATTGGATCAGGGAGCTAAGAAGGCTTTATAAACATAGACTCTTCGTTAAGATCATTGATGCCCAGTCTCTACTTGGAATTTATAAATCCTTGCGTTTCTCTATCAGAAGATATCCTGCCTTTATAATTGAGGGAAAAGATATCTATTCAGGGTGGGATAAAGAGCATTTGGAGAAAATTATTGATAAATATATAAGGGCTTCCTTTATACCAAAGCATGGCAAAATTCTATAGGCAAATATAATAGAAAAAATTCTCTAAGGAATATCTTTAAAGAGCGATCAAATCGAGAGAAGTTATGAGTAGAGGCGGGAGGTTTGGAAAATACGGCGAACATAAAAGATTAAGCCGTTTAAGGGATAAGAGATTAAAACCCGTTGCATTGAAAATTGTAACAAGATTTGAAAAAAGAAAACCTCCAAAGCCTTTTTAATTTAACTATAGCGTTTTTAGCATCTCTTCGGCAAAATCCCTGATATCGCTATTATTGGTGGTCATAGCCAAAATATCAAGTTTTGCTCTAAAACCCTGTTTCTCCACAGGTGTCCTGGCTTCATAAAGTCCTTTCATCATATCGAGAACTTCTAAGACCTTTTCGGGATCTGAATAATCTAACATTAGAGAAAGTGTATTCCAATCATCAGGGAGTCCATATTGATCGAGATAATCCTTTACAACTTCATCAAATCTATCTGTCCCATGATAATGATCAATTTCACTTAATGCCTTCTGATGTTTCTTTGTCCCCTTTTTACCCATAAAGAGCCTATCCGCCTCCTTGCGATATCTCTTCATCATCCATTCCGACCGGCGGGATCTATCCTTAAATTTGGGTGGCTCTTTCGGTGCATATGGACTCCGATCTTTTCTCCTATCAATCTCCCTCCATGAAATTCTATCTCTTTCATCTTCATCATGATATCTAACCATTGCGTTCTTCCCCCTATTTAGAAATCTTAATCCCTTTCTCTGGTGATATCCTCTCCACCCTCTCAGGAGTAAATAGGAGGGTTACCACCTCCCCTGACTTACCAAATTTCTCAAGGGGCCTTTCATTAAATGTGATGTCAATGCCCCCGGCGTTTCCAATTAGAAGGTGAATCCTATCCTTTGCCTTATAAGAAATCCTATCCCCGGGCATAAGCATCACCTCTCTCTCAACTTCCCCATTGACCTTAATACGAATCCATGTCTTCTCCGAAGTTTTAAGTTTTAATGAGACAAATTTTTCTTCTGATGGATGAACCGATTTCGTGTTCTCAGGAGAAGAAACCTCTCCGATTTTATTCTCTCTTTTTTCTATGTATATAGACTCTTTGGTAGATTTCAAAGGATAGATAAAATAGGAGATAATGATACTTACCCAAATCACAATACCGATTATCAAAATCTTTTTTATCCCTTTTAAATCCCCTTTACGGGGTAAAATTTCAATTAATGTCTTAGGCCTTCCTTTCTCCGCCTTCTCGTAGCGGAGAATGACTTCACTCGTATTAAGTCCTAAATATCTGGCATATGCTGAAATAAATCCTTTGACATATGTGGCCGATGGAAGGACATCATATCTCCCCTCCTCAATAGCCCGAAGTAGATATTCTTGAATCCTTGTATTTCGCGAAACTTCCTCTAAAGAAATATTTCTGGATTCTCTCTCCTTTTTGAGATATTCCCCTAAGGACTCATCCTCCAGCATAAAAATTACCTTTAACCTGTCTGAAAAAAAACTCAATTATAGCCCAATCGATTGAGTGCACGAGGATCGCGTGTCCAATTTTTTTCTACATTGACCCATAATTCTAAGAAAACTCTCTTTCCTAAAAAGACCTCTATTTCCTTGCGAGCAGTCTCCCCAATCCTCTTTAGGCTCTGTCCTCCTCTACCAATAATTATCTTCTTCTGAGAATCCCTCTCAACATGAATCGTACCTCGAATGACAACAAGATTCTTCTCTGGATTTTCTTTAAACTCCTCTATTGTGACCGCAACAGAGTATGGTATCTCTTGATAGTAGTTCTGAATAACCTTCTCACGGATTAACTCCGAAACAAGAAAACGCTCTGTCTGATCAGTAATCATATCTTCCGGGTAGTATGGAGGAGATTCTGGAAGGACATTTAAGATTTCATCCAATAGAATATCTACCCCTTCTCCGGTTGCTGCAGAGATTGGAATGATCTTCTCGAAGGGATAAATCTTCTGATACTGATCCATCATGGGTAGGAGAACTTCTTTCCTAATCAAATCGATCTTATTTATTACTAAAAATGGAATACCCTTATTCCCCCTTGCTGAACCTATCAATCTTCGATCCTTTTCTATATCTGGAGACGTGGCATCTATAAGAAAAATAAGTACATCAGCATCTCTGCCAGAGGAGATTGCCACCCGAACCATTCGCTTATTCAACTCGGTGTGCGCCTCATGAAAACCCGGGGTGTCGATAAATATAAGCTGCCCCCTCTCAAAATTTTTAATACCAAGGATCCTATTTCGAGTTGTTTGAGGTTTCTCTGTGACAATGGCAATCTTTTCACCGAGAACCCGATTCAATAGGGTTGATTTTCCTACATTTGGTCTTCCGAGAATTGATATAAAACCTGATTTGAAGGCCATAATAAAGTCGATAAAAGAATTTAATTGTTAAAAGAAATCAAAAGTCCTATTACTCAACTCAAGGGTCAAGTTTTGAAGAGACCTTGTTCTGAAAGACCTGAACTACATGGTTTGGAAATTTTATTGTGAAGGATTCCATCTCTAAGGGTTACGAGGGTAAAGCCAGATCGAAGACCTCCTGTATATGTTCAACTAAAACAAATGCCATCTCCTTTTTAACATATTCCGGGATGTCAACCAAATTCTCTTCATTCCTTTTTGGTAGGATGATGGTCTTGACCCCTGCTCTTCGGGCTGCAAGTATCTTTTCCTTTATCCCTCCCACAGGCAGAACTCTGCCGCTTAATGTCAGCTCTCCGGTCATAGCCAATTCATGGGGAACAGGTTTATCTTTTAGGAGGGAGAGCACTGCCACGGCAATGGTAATCCCTGCAGAAGGTCCATCCTTGGGCGTTGCCCCTGCAGGAACGTGAATATGTAAATCCCACTCCTGATAGAAATTCTCAGGAATTCTAAGGGATGATGCATTGGATCGAATATAGGAAAGGGCTGCCTGCGCAGACTCCTTCATCACCTCACCGAGAGAACCAGTCAATATTAGCCCTTTATCCCCCTTCATCTTTGAGGTTTCAACAAAGATGATATCCCCTCCATTTTCTGTCCATGCCAATCCTGTGGCCACACCAACACGGTCCTTTTCCTGGGCCACCTCGCGGAAGAATTTCCTGGGGCCTAAAAATTCCTCCACGGAAGCCTCGTCAATAACCGTTCTTGAAGAATTTCCTAAGGCGAGCTCCTTTGCTACTTTACGACAGATGGTCGCTATCTCTCGCTCAAGATTTCTCACCCCTGCTTCACGAGTATATTCTCTAATAATCTTATATACCGCACCTGCCAGAAATGAAAGGGGATGATCCTTTAATCCATTCTCCTCTTTTTGGTGGGGAATAAGAAATTGAAAGGCAATCTTCTCCTTCTCCTCTTCAGTATATCCTGGAATATGGATTACCTCCATCCGATCCAATAAAGCCGGGGAAATAGGAGATAGGGTGTTTGCTGTGGTGATAAATAATACATGAGAAAGGTCAAAAGGAACATCTAAATAATGATCAACAAATGAAAAATTCTGCTCAGGATCGAGGGCCTCGAGGAGGGCCGCAGCAGGATCACCCCTAACGTCCTGTCCAATCTTATCGATCTCATCGAGCATGAAGACAGGATTTAAGGTCTGTGCCCTTTTAATCTCTTGAATAATTCGACCAGGAAGGGCTCCTACGTATGTCCGTCGATGACCCCGAATCTCTGCCTCATCCCTTACCCCCCCTAAGGATATTCTAATAAACTTCCTCTCTAATGCCCTTGCAATTGAACGGCCCAGGGAGGTTTTACCAACCCCTGGAGGACCAACAAAGCAGAGGATTGGTCCCTTCATAGGCTCTTTCAATTTTTTGACGGCCAAAAATTCGAGTATACGATCCTTCACCTTTTCAAGGTCATAATGATCTTCATTTAAAATAGTCTTGGCTCGATTGAGATCTAAATTGTCAACCGTCTTTCTATTCCAAGGCATATTGATGAGGTAATCAAGATAGGTTCGAGAAACAGTATATTCAGCAGAGATAGGATTCATCCTCTCCAGACGGTTGATCTCTTTATAGGCTATTTCTTCAACCTTCTCTGGCATCACTGCTTCCCTAACCTTCTCACGAAGTTCTTGTATCTCAGCAAGGTAGGGATCATCATCCTGCATCTCTCTCGAGCCCCTTAAGGGAGATCGAAATAGATATTCCTTCTGGGATTTCCCTCCTTCCTTACCGGAGTGTAAAAAGGCATTCGACTTTGTGCCATAGGCGTTAATCTCTCTACTCAAAAGTTCAAAGACCTTCTTCAACCTCTCAAGGGGATCGATTGTTTCAAAAACCTCCTGTTGGTCTTTCAGCCCCAAACGAAGGGTGATGGCTATTAAATCTGCAAGCCGGCCAGGATGATCAACCTTATCAAGGGTCTTAATGATCTCATCGGATATGGGCCTTCCAGCGGAGAGAGATATCTTGAATAGGGTCCCAATGCTCTGGACAAGGGTTTCAGAAAGGGGTGTCTTCTCCTGAGTCTCCTTCACCTCTCTTATATCAGCTTTAAAATAAGGCGTCTCCGGGATAATATTATATAGAAATACCCTTGAGACTCCCTCCACAAATACCTTCATCCCTCTGTTAGGTAACTTGACCAGCTGGATAATCTTGCAAAGCGTTCCGATAGAGAGAAGATCCTTCGGCTGAGGTTCTTTAACGGTAGGATCACGCTGACAAACACAGCCAATGAGGCTGTTTTCTAAGATTACCTTATTTAGAAGAAACAGCGCCTCCTCAGATTGAAAAAATAGTGGGGCAACCACATAGGGAAATATAATGGTGTCTTTAAGAGGAACAAAAAAGAGTCTTTGAGGAGTCACATAGACTTCAGACTTATTAAAATATTTCACATAGAACCTCTCTCTTAAGTTGTTGATAGAAAATATTATACAAAAATAATACCATTTGTCAATAAAAGTATTTGAGAGCCCTGAAAAAGTCCTGAAATGACTGGGGAGGTAGGGTTCCAAACCCTTCGAATTCGGACATTAAGGAGTTAAATTGCTTACAATCGCTTAAAAGAAAATCAAGCATTTTCAGGGTATTAAT
>JBBITW010000189.1:0-6688 GCA_037440525.1 Deltaproteobacteria bacterium | reverse complement strand
AATCTATAGAATTCAAACCCTTATAAAACATAGATTCTTCGGCTAAAGCCTCAGACCTTATGATTGAAAAGAGTTGTTCGAAAGTTAAGTGATGATATCTGAAAAAACGAGTTATCCACATGGTGCTACGAGAGCTTCGAGATTTTGCCCTTTCGGGCCGCCCCGCTCCACTTGATGGCGCTGGGCTAAAATCTCTCCGCTCTCTATCCCCCCTGTGGATAACTTTGGAAAGGGGATCACGAACTTTTCGAAAGAAGCTATTAAGAAAAAGAAAGGCAAGTCTCAGATTTTCGGATATAATAATGTTGGGAACAAAATCGTACCGAAAGGAGGCTTGCCTATGATAAACAATAATAACAAACTTAATTTTACGGGTCAACCTATTTACATCGGTCTGGATGTTCACAAGAAGAGCTGGAGTGTAAGTATCTTTTCTAAGTATGGAGAATATAAGACGTTTAACCAACCCCCTGAAGTGGATAAGTTGGTCCATTACCTGCGGCATCACTTTCCTGGGGGTGAGTATCGCTCGGTATATGAAGCGGGCTATTGCGGCTTTTGGATTCACGACCAATTGAAGGAGAAGGGAATCCAGTGTATCGTGGTGAACCCGGCTGACATCCCGACGAAGAATAAAGAGCGAAGGACCAAACGGGATCGGATTGATTGCCGCAAATTGGCCCGGAGTCTTCGCAATGGGGAGATTGAAGGGATCTATGTTCCCTGTAGGTCGAAACTGGAAGATCGTACCCTGATCCGGACTCGTCAGAGCATGATGAGGAAGCAGACGCGATGTAAAAACCAGATCAAAGGGATGCTGCTTTTTTATGGAGTGGTGATTCCAGAGGAAAGAGAGATGGGCCATTGGTCCCGACGATTCATCCAGTGGATTGAGCGGATTCGGATGGAGAGAGCCAGTGGGGATATAGCGCTGAAGGCCCACTTGGAGGAACTGAGCCATCTGCGCCAGCTGATCGCCTCTTTGAACCGGGCCATCCTGCGATTGGCCAGAACAGAGGAGTACCGGCCCCTGGTCCGTTTGTTGAAGACGGTCCCCGGGATCAGCACCCTTACAGCCATGATTTTGCTGACGGAGCTTGGCGAGATCACACGTTTTCCATCTCTGGACGAATTGTCCTGTTACGTCGGGCTGATTCCAGATACTCAAGCCAGTGGTGAGAAAGAATACGTCGGAGGCATGACCCAGCGGCGCCATTCGCAGTTGAGGTGGCTTCTCATCGAAGCCTCCTGGGTTGCGATCCGCAAGGATCCGGCTCTTCTGATGGCCTTCCAGGAATACTGCAAAAGGATGCGCAAGACGAAGGCCATCATCAAGATCGCCAGGAAACTCCTGAATCGGATCCGCTACGTTATGAAAAATCAGGTGGAATACGTTCCCTGTGTTATTAAGTAATTCTAAATGCATTGGGACATGACCCGATCTAATAAATCGCTTTCGTGGGCAACGGATATGTCATTCTTGCAGCTCATCGCAAGATGATGCCTGCTATGTCTCAGACTCCCGTGCCCACACTTTAAAATATGACAAGGTTCTGCAGCTATCCAAAAAGGATATGTCTGCTAATAGAAGGTTGATTTTAAAGATTTGGTACTGTCCTTAAAAACATTATTTAATAGCTCGTCTTCTCCTATGAGGAATGGGACTTGCTTTTCAACATAGAAGAATGACATTACAACACAGTCTCCAAGGGGAGAGGAAAGGGGGTGGAGGGTTTAATTGAGGACTTTTTCGGAGGTCTCTGAGTAGAGAGCTCTGAAAAAGTCCTAGAATGACTGGGGAGGTAGGGTTCCAAACCCTTCGAATGCGGACATTAAGAAGTTAAATTGCTTACAATCGCTTCAAAGAAAATCAAGCATTTTCAGGGTATTAATCATTAGTGCTAAACTATTAGAGGTATCCGCTCGAAGGCTTTTCCACCCCACCTCCCCAGTCCAAAAAATGGTTTTTAATACTTTTTCAGAGATCTCGAGTATTTTACTTGACAATTGAATGATAAGAGGCTAATTTTTAATAAAACTTAATTTTTTTCATAGGTTCTATTGAGAACAACAATTTTTTTATTAGGAGGTCGATATGAAAAGATTTAAATGTATTTATTTGTTTATGTTCTTTATGATTTTTTTCATCTTTATTTTTTCATCAGTGGCACAGGAGAAAAAGGAACCTGAAGGAGTTTATTTGATCAAACCTGGTGATACGCTCTGGGATATCTCTGCGAGGTTTTTAAAAGATCCATTTTTGTGGCCAAAGCTCTGGCAGAGAAATCCCTATATCACAAATCCACATTGGATCTATCCTGGAAATCCAATCCGCCTTTCACCATTTGAGGAGGTAAAGAAGGAAGAACCTAAGAAGGTTATTGAGGAGAAACCTAAAGAGGTGGTGGAGGTAAAAAAACCTGAGCCCCAGGTGGAGGAAAAGAAGTTAGAAGTACCACCTCCGATAAAACCTGTGGAGGAAAAGCCACCTGTCTTCCCTGAAATAAGGTATGCAGGATTTGTATCAGATGTGGAGTATCGCGGGATTGGTGTAATTTTAGATAACAGGGAGGGAAAGAATGCGATGGCTGAAGGCGATATTGTTTATCTCGCATTTAAAACCTCTGAACCAATTACGGTTGGTAATAAATATACCATTATCAGGGCCTCAGATATTATAAAAGATCCTGTCTCAGGCAAGAAGATAGGGAGGAAGTATAATATCACGGGAAATCTTCAAATTATTGATCAATATCGCAATTTTTATACTGCAAAAATTATAGAATCATTTGATGTCGTCTGGAAAGGGGATATGATACACCCTTATATTAAAGAGAAGATGGAGATAGAAGAAAAAAAGAGATAAAGTCCTTTCTTCCTTTCTCTATTTCAAAGGCTTTGGAGATGTATTTTATCTCTTAAGCCTTTTTTGTCTTTTTAAAACCCTTAAATAATAAAATTCTGGATTTCAATGGAGAGGGATATATTTTACTGGTTAGCCTTAAGTTTTATATCTGGTCTGGGCAGCACCCTTATCAGACGTCTCATAGAGAGGTTTGGGACACCGGAGGCGGTCTTTCATGCATCTAAGAGAGAATTATTAGAAATTGAAGGGTTAGGAGAGAAGCTCGTAGAAAAGATTAAAGATGGCCCCGAGGAGAGACTGATAGAAAGGGAGTTATCGTTATTGAAGGGGGTGGGAGGAGATATAATCACAATAAAAGACGCTAATTATCCTAAACGCTTAAGAGAGATATACGATCCACCTCCAATCCTTTACATAAGAGGCAATCTGAAAGAAGATGACGAACTCGCCATCTCAATTGTGGGGAGTCGCAAGACCAATCCATATGGGAGGTGGATCACAGAGAAGATCAGTCGGGAACTTGCCCGCAATGGCATAACCATTGTAAGCGGAATGGCAAGGGGAATAGATGCAATTGCTCATATGGGGGCAATTTCAGAGGGAGGAAGAACTATTGCTGTTTTGGGCTGTGGGATTGATGTAATCTACCCCTCAGAAAATAGGGCTCTATTTAAAGAAATTATTGATCATGGAGCAATCCTTTCTGAATTTCCCATGAAATCACTACCCGAAGGAGGACATTTCCCGAGGAGAAACCGTATAATCAGCGGTCTCTCCTTAGGCGTGGTTGTTGTTCAAGCAAGTCAAGGAAGTGGTTCTTTGATCACAGCAAATTATGCATTAGAGCAGGGACGGGAAGTCTTTGCTATTCCTGGTAATGTGGGAGCAGAGGGAAGTAGGGGGACAAACCTACTGATCAAACAGGGAGCAAGGCTTGTGGAATCGAGTGAGGATATATTGGAGGAAATATTACCTCAGTGGAAAAGAGAGAAGGAGGAAGAGGGAGAGAAGAAAAGGCCAAAGATTGATCTCTCTGAAGATGAAAGAATTATATACGAATTGTTAGATGAAAACCCTTTACACATAGATACAATCATTCGGGAGAGCGGATTCGATGCAGGGAAGGTTTCAAGTCTCCTTTTGGATCTGGAACTAAGGGGATTGATCTCTCAATGGCCAGGCAAGTGTTTCACTAAAAAGATGTGATAATGAAGAGTAAGATAATAGTTTAAGGAATTTCACTATCACTATCACCATCACCATTACTATAAACTATAAATACAGGAGTTTAGGAAATGACAAAAGGGTTGGTTGTTGTTGAATCTCCAGCAAAGGTAAAGACCCTTCAAAAGTTTCTGGGCAGTGATTATATCATTAAGGCCTCTGTTGGCCATATCAAGGATCTCCCGGAAGATGAATTGGGCGTTGATATTGAGAAGGATTTTCAACCTCAGTATGTAACCATCTCAGGTAAGGGAAAGGTAATTCGAGAAATCAAAAAGGCAAGCAAGGAAGTAAAGGACATCTATCTCGGCCCTGATCCTGATCGAGAAGGAGAGGCCATTGCATGGCATATTGCAGAGGAGATTGGAGATGAAGGCAAAAACATTTATAGGGTTCTTTTTAATGAGATAACAAAGAAGGCCGTAATGGAAGCCATACAGAATCCAGGCAAACTTCAACCTTCCAAATACGAGGCCCAACAGGCAAGGCGAATCTTGGACCGTCTTGTAGGATATCAGATAAGCCCTCTCCTCTGGGAAAAGGTTAGACAGGGACTCAGCGCAGGGAGAGTGCAATCCGTTGCAGTCAGGATAATATGTGAAAGGGAGAGGGAGATTCAAAATTTTGTTCCAGAGGAGTATTGGAGTATTACCGCTACTCTCAGAGGTCAGGATCCTCAATTTCCCTTTGATGCAAAGCTAACAAAATGGAAGGGCAAGAAGGTAAAAATAGCCAATGAATCAGAAGCGATGGCTATTAAAAAGATACTTGAGAAAGCCTCATATTCAGTTTTAAAGATAGTTGAGCAGGAAAGGAAACGACATCCCCTACCTCCTTTTATAACAAGTCGTTTACAGCAAGAGGCCTACAGAAAACTCTCATTTTCTGCTCAAAAGACCATGCGAATTGCTCAAAGATTGTATGAAGGGGTGGAGATCGGCGAGGTAGGAATGGTTGGCCTGATTACATATATGAGGACAGATTCAACAAGGATTGCAAACGAAGCTATCCATCAGGCGAGAAGCTGGATCAAAGGGCGTTTCGGGGATTCTTATCTGCCTCCCAAACCCAACGTTTATAAGAGTCCAAAAGGTGCTCAAGAGGCACATGAGGCAATAAGGCCGACCTCAATTGATCTGGATCCTGAGAAGATAAAGCCGTATCTGGATAAAGACCAGTGGGCACTTTATAAATTGATCTGGGATCGATTTGTGGCATCCCAGATGGCACCATCTATCTTTCTTCAAACCACCATAGAGATTAAGGCAGATGAAGCAATCTTTACTGCTACAGGCTCAGTTTCGATATTCAATGGATTTATGGCACTCTATGTTGAGTCAGAGGATAATTCTTTATCAAAGGAGAATCAGGATGAGGATGGAGGAAGAGATATAAAACTACCGAAATTATCAGAAGGTGAGATTTTGGAATTGTTAGGCCTTACCCCAAAACAACATTTTACTCAGCCTCCTTATCGCTTTTCAGAAGCCACATTGATTAAGGAATTGGAAGAAAAAGGGATTGGGAGACCATCCACCTATGCCACAATCTTGAGCACTATTAAAGAGAAAGGTTATGTCAGGTTGGAAAAGGGAAGGTTTGTCCCAACAGAGTTAGGATTTGTGGTAAATGACCTTCTCGTAGTAAATTTTCCTGATATCTTTGATGTTGCATTTACTGCCCAGATGGAAGAGAATCTGGATAAGATTGAAGAAGAGAAGAAGGGGTGGATAGAGACATTAAAAGAATTCTATCAACCCTTCAAAAAAGACCTTGAGATGGCCAAGGTTTCTATGAGGGATGTTAAGAAGGAAATCATTCCAACAGATTTTGTTTGTGAAAGATGTGGTTCTAAGATGGTTAAGAGGTGGGGGAAAAGGGGATATTTCTTAGCATGTTCTTCATATCCCAAATGTCGATTTACCATGGAGGTGGATGGAAATGAAGCTCCAAAAGAAGAGGTTGGAGCCCTTTGTGAAGAGTGTGGAAGTCCTTTGGTCATTAGGAACGGGAAATTTGGGAGGTTCTTAGCCTGTTCTAAATACCCTGCCTGCAAATTCACAAAACCCCTCGAGACAGGGGTTCGATGCCCGGAGGAAAAATGTGATGGAATGATAGTTGAAAAAAAGACTCGAAAAGGGAAGACATTTTATAGTTGTACAAATTATCCGCAATGTAAATTTGCACTTTGGGATAAACCTATTAATGAGAGGTGTCCGCAGTGCAATCATCCATTTTTAGTCGAAAAACAGGGTAAGGATGGAAGATATCTAAGATGTCCCAATAAGGAGTGTGCTTATCGTGAATTAAGATGATTAGATATTCCATTCGGTGGTTTTTGATACAAATTCTTTTTCAATTGTACTTTTTCTTGGGACATCTCCAAAAAAGTTGATAAAATCATGAGGATTCGAGGGGGCAAGGATTCGAGGGAAATGCTTAAGAATTATAAAGAGTTAAAAATTTGGCAAAGGTCATATAAAAGTATGTTTAGGTTTTTACAAAAATAGAGATTAGAGAAGTTAAAAGAAGGCTTAATGCACTAATAAAGTCTTTTCCGCCAGAGGCGGATCCGATTCTGTCGGAGAATCCTTTTTA
>JBBITW010000188.1:0-6708 GCA_037440525.1 Deltaproteobacteria bacterium | reverse complement strand
GGATACCTCTAAAAGTTTAGCACTAATGATTAATACCCTGAAATTGCTTTATTTTTTTGAAGCGATTGTAAGCAATTTAACTTCTTAATGTCCGCATTCGAAGGGTTTGGAACCCTACCTCCCCAGTCATTTCAGGGCTCTCAAGTATTTTACTTGACAAAAATTTTGGATTTTGATTGACTATGCTCTGAAAAATAAATCGTATAGGAATAAGGAGGGAGAAATGATACTAAAAGATAAGGTAGCTATTGTAACAGGCGCAAGCCGTGGTATCGGAAAGGCAATTGCCATTGGATTTGCAAAAGAAGGTGCAAGGGTGATAGTTGCAGCCCGAAGCGAATCAGAGAATGAGAGATTACCCGGGACTATCTACAGGACAGTTGAGGAAATAAAAGCCGAAGGAGGAGTTGCGTTACCCGTAAGGTGTGATGTCACTGACGAGAATAGTGTAAATGAGATGGTCAAAAGAGCGGTCTCAGAATTTGGCAGAGTAGATATCCTTGTTAACAATGCAGGAGTGGCCTTCTATTATCCAGTTGTTGAGACACCGCTTCGGCGCTGGGAACTTGTAATAAGGGTTAATCTAACAGGTGCATTTCTCTGTGCAAAGGCTGTGCTTCCGATGATGATTGAGCAGAGGCAGGGAAGTATTATAAATATCTCTTCTCTGGCTGCAAATGAGAGGGATGGTGGCACTGTCTCAACTGGACTGGCATATGGTGTTGCGAAGGCAGGACTCGATAGATTCACATACGGATTAGCAGCCGAGGTTGGAAGGTTTAATATTGCTGTTAATTGTCTCAAGCCACATGGTGTAGTTGATACAGAGGGTATGAGATTCTGGGTCAAGGAGGAGGACACGAAGGGCTGGGTTTCACCCGAGAGGATGGTAAAGTGTGCGATATTCCTTGCCCAGCAGGATGCAAGGGGGATAACTGGAAGGGTTGCAACAGATGAAGAACTCTGTGCCTGGCACGGTTTATAAGAGTAAGAATACAGATGTGATGGAAAGATTCGGATATCTTTATGGGTTAAGGCTATGAAAAAGATAATCGAAAGTATTTTAAAAAAAGGTAAGATTTTTGATAATGATGAGGATGTTGAAAGGTATTCATCGGATTATAGCATTACCACACCGAGAAGGCCCTGGATGGTAATAAGGATTGAGGATAGTGATGAACTTCAAAGTATCATTATTAAACTTAATGAAGAAGGTGTCTCTGCTTATCCATCGAGTTCAAAGATTCATTTCTATGGAGGAACAATCCCGAGAAAGGATGACTCCGTAATTTTAGATCTTTCAGGAATGAACAGGATACATGAGATTGATGAGGTAAACCACTGGGTCCATATCGAGCCAGGGGTTAGCTGGGAGCAGGTTCAAAGCTGGCTCGAGAAGAGAGGATACAGATGCGTCATGCCACTTCTACCACACAGGGATAGAAGTGTTCTCATGGATTATCTCGAAAGGGAACAGCCAACACTATGTAAGTTTGAATATAGTGAAACAATAGCCTCCATGTGGGTAATATGGGGTATTGGCGAGAGGTTTATAACTGGTTCTGCGAGCATCAATAGATTTAGAAAGGAGGGTTGTTTCTCTGACGGAGTAAACCCTCAGGGACCTGGTCCCATAGATTTCTGGAGGCTTTTACAGGGTTCTCAGGGAACACTTGGAATAGTAACAAAAGGGATCTGTAAGATAGAACCAATACCATCAATCTCTAAGACAATATTCTTCTCAGGAGAAACACTTGAAGAACTCATCTCACCACTATACGAGATGGGGCAGAGATATGTTGGGTTTGAGAGGTTTCTGGTAAATGATGTTTGTCTTGCTGATATATTGGGTTATTTAGAGCTAAAGACCAATTTACCGAATTGGGTTATTATCAATGTCCTCAGCGGACTGCCTCTGGGAAGACCAGAGGAGATGGTTGGATATCAATTTGAATATATTCAAAACGAATTAAGGAGAAAGTTTCCACACCTGAGATTTGGAGAAAGACTGGAAGGGGCACCAGATGGCATTGAGGAAAGAATTCCAGAAATGCTAAGACGACCCTGGCCCGCCGATAGGATTTATTGGAAACATCTAAGAAAGGGTAATTGCCATGAGGTCATATTTATGACTACACTCAGAAAAACCCCTGAGTTTGTCAAATTATTTAAGGATATTTCATCTCAGTTCGATTATCCAATGGAGGATATAGGAATTTATATCCAGCCTGTAGAGGATATGAGGGCTTGCCAGATGACATTTATGATTCCATATGATCAAAAGAATGGTGAAGAATTCCGAATAATAAAAGAGATGAATAAAAGAGCCATTCTTGAGGTGGTTAAGAGAGGGGGATATTTTAATCGTATTTATGAGGGTGTAGGAGAGGTTGTCTACTCACTTCCGAGGGCAAAGGGATATGTGGAGTATATGAGAAGGATAAAGAAGCTCTTTGATCCAAACTGGATTTTGAGCCCTGGAAAGCTTTGCTTCTAAGGATATTGATTAAAGGGAGACGAAATGGGAGAAGATATAAATCCTTTCAAATTTAAACTTGATTTTGATCTCAAAAATTACCTATGGGAAGCAAGGACATGCTGCGGTTGTGCAATGTGTAAATATGGAGACTGGACCTATGTCCCTTCTGCGGAGGAATATGACTTCTCATGGATATGTCCTGAATGGGAATGGGGTGTGATGGATCATTATGGCACAGCAGGAAAGGCAAAGATTGTTTGTGGCATTCTATTTGGGGATTTGAGGATTGATGACCCCTTGCTTAAGGAGATTGTTTATAGATGCCATCTCTGTGGAGGCTGTGATGTATCATGTAAGAGGAATCTCGATCTTGAAATGCTCATGATGCATGAGGCACTGATGGTTCATCTCGTCAATAATGCTTTGGGTCCTATGTCCCAGCATAAGGTATTGGCTCAGAGGATAGAGAACACTGGAAACTATTTTGGAGAGGGAGAGAGGAGGAGGATGGCCTGGGCAGATGATGGTGTGAAAATATCAAAGAAGGCTGAACTTCTATTTTTTGTTGGTTGCTATGGTGCATATAAATATCCTGAGATTCCAAGAAGTGTGGCAAAAATACTTAACACCGCTGATCTTCCTTTTATGGTTATGGAGGATCAGAGTTGCTGCAGATATAAATTGTTCGTAACAGGTCTCATTTCAGATGTAAAAAAAGTGGCAAAACATACAATCGAGAAGATAAATAGTCTCGGGGCAAAAAAGGTGGTCACAGAGTGTGCGGACTGTTATCGAATGCTTAAGGTTGAGTACCCGAAGATTCTCGATATAGCCACAGAGGATCTTGGCTTTGAAGTTCTTCATATTGTAGAGCTTTCGTATCAGCTTATCAGGGAGGGAGTGATAAAGCCAAAGAAGGAATTTTTGGAGAAGGTTACGTATCATGATCCATGCGGTTTGGGAAGGCTTTCCGAGCCATGGATACCCTGGCAGGGAATAAGGGATGCAAATGACTGGGGTAAATTAAAACCGAAACGTGAATTTAGAAGGGGAACCAATGGTTGCTATGAACCACCAAGGGAGATTCTGAGAAGTATACCAGGAATTGAGCTTATTGAGATGCGCCGGCACCATTTTAATGCTATCTGTTCAGGTTCATGTGGTGGTGTAAGAGAGGCATTCCCACAGCAACAGGCATTCCTTAGTGACTTGAGATTAAGGGAGGCAAATTTTGTAGGGGCTGGGGCCATTGTTACAGCAAATCCCAGAACCTTTGAAGTCTTTGAAGAATCTCTGCAAAGGATGAAAAGAGGGGGGATGAAGAAGAATATAGAAGAGCTGAGAGAACGTTTTTCTAAATTGGAGAAATCACTTGCTCTTGAATCATTGAATGTAAAAAGAGTCTGGGATTTGACATGCCTTCTTGCATCGACAATCTGATAGGGGGTAGTAAAGTGACGACATATCGTATTTCTGAGGAAGAGGTAAGAGAGAAGCTTAATCAATTGAGGAAGAAGCCATACTGGTATGAGATTTCCGAGGAGGCATTTAAAGAGATGGAGGAGATTGTTGGTTCAAGATGGATTACGAGGGAGAGGGTGGCCCGTCAGGCCTATTACAGCAGGGGGTATGGAAATGAACAGTATTGTTATCTCGGTTTATCCTATCCACCTGCAGTTGTTGTTCTTCCCTCATCCACTGAGGAGGTAGCAGGGATTGTAAGGATTTGTAATAAATATCATCTTCCATATCTTCCAATGAGCTCTGGATGGATGACAACAGCCTCACCGAGGTTTCGACCTGATATGGTTCTAATAGACCTTCAAAGGATGTGGGAATGGAAGATGGATAGAGAAAATATGGTTGTTACACTCGGGGCAGGTGTTCGCTATGGACACCATTGTCAGGGTTGCATGGAATATGGTCTCTGGTTTATCAACACAGGTGGAGGTTCAGCCTCATGTGTAATTGCGAATTCAATAAATTTCGGTGTATCGCCCCTCAATTACAGGATGGGAAACGCTGAAAGGAGGGTATTGGCTCTTGAGTGGGTAAGTCCTGAAGGTGAAATCGTTTATTCGGGTTCTTGGCTTCAGGGAGAAGAGGGTTTCTGGGGAGATGGGTTAGGGCCAAATTTAATGGGCATTCTCAGGGGGCTCGATTCGTGGAATGGAGCTTTGGGTATTGTTACAAGAATGAGTGTAAAGGTATTCTCATTCTTGGAAAATGCTACAGAGATACTTGTTCCTGAAGGTATTGTCCCTGATACTCATTTATCATTTAAGGATCCTGAGAGGATTAGATGGATAAACTTTCAGTTCCCTGATAGAAAATCGATGGAAGACTGTATGGTTGAGGTAAGTCATGCACAGATAGGTGCGGCATGGACAAAGGTCCCTGTCTTCTGGAGATATATTGCCATAGCTAAGGATAAGGAGGATTTCTGGGAGAAATGGAATGGAGTAGCGAAGGAAGATATTGATAGCTTTCATCTTCTAAGAGCACTCTTTGTTGGCTATACTTCAAAGAGGCAGATGGAATATGAAATCAATGTCTGCAGTGATATCATGAAGAAGTATGGGGGCACAGAAAGAAGAACAAAACCATCAGATGAGTCATGGATAAAAAATGCAGATGCAAATGGTATGTATATGATGACAAGCGGTTATATCTCAACCCTCGGGGGCCAGGAAAGCCTTAAATGTGCCTTTGAGACAGGGAAGGTCCTTGGTAGGATTCTATTCGAGGAATATAATCAGTATTTCCTTCCAGAAAAGGGAGATGTGGGCTGGTGGCAGTCGAATGACTTTGGCCATTCTGCCTATCTTGAATTCATGCTTTATCAAAATGTTGATTACTGGGATCAAATTTCTCCATTCTTCAATGAAGAGGCCTGGGAGAGAGGATTGAAATGGGTTATGGAGGTGGTTCCAGATGTTGGAAATGAAACCGGAGCCACAAATTTCTTTGGGGCATTTCATCACTGCCTTTTATATAAAGGGCCAAACTGGTCAGACTTCCAGATCTGGGTTGATAGGTTCAAAGGTGAATTTGATCCTCAAGGTCTCTCAAATCCTCCTGCCCCTTATGATCCTGAAAAGGTAATAGAGTCACTTCCTTCTCGGATTCTACCCAGGGTTCGTCTCAGAATTAAAAGTGTAAGAAGAGGCTGAAAAATAGAATAAATGAAAGGGTTTATTTATGAGAAAGATACTTGGACTGATTTCGTCACCAAGAAAGAATGGTAATTGCGAGATTATGGCAAAGGAGATTCTTTATAATATGGGTGATGGAAATGAGCTTCAAATAATTCGACTATTAGATCTTGATATAAAACCATGCAAAGCCTGCTACTCATGTATGAAACCAGGTAGGAAATGTCCAGGAAATGATGATATGGAGTTTCTTCTTAAAACAATCTCTGAGGCAGATGGAATTATCATCTGCTCTCCTGTATATAACTGGGGTTCAAACACTGGGATTCGAAGGATATTGGACAGGGCATTTCTATTTAAAGACTGGAGAGATAGGTTTGCAGGTAAACCCTGTGTCACATTTGTAACCTATGGAATACCCTATGAAGAGGGCTATGGACTCGGTGAACTTAATGTGCTTGCAAGACTATTAAATTTGAATCTTAGGGATTCTGCCTCATTCCTGGGAGCATGGCCAGGGGATGTCTTGAGACACAAAAGGAATTTAGAGATGGCCCGTCAGCTCGGAGAGGCACTTGTTAATCCATTTTATAAGAGAAAGAATAATGATTTTGAATGTCCCAACTGTTTTAACAACATTATCAAATTTAGAGCCGAATCAGAGTCAAGATCATCAGATTTAAGAACAATAGGTAAGGTGGAGTGTGCATTCTGCGGGACAGTTGCAGAGGTAAGAACCTCTGATAGAGGCTTGGAGATAACATATCAAGGTAAGGGGCTTTACAGCGAGGATTTTCCTGATAGACTATCCAGCTGGCACAGGGAGTCTATCAGATTATTTAATGAAGAGAAGAAGAATTTTGAAAGCTGGATAGGAAAATACAAGGATATGAATATAAATCTTTACCCTTTTGGGAAAAAGGTGTGAAAAAATCCTTAAGTAATTAACCCCTCCATACCTCCCCTTAAAATAAGGGGAGGCAAGGTGGGGTTATCTCCTCTTCCCCTGGAGGCTTTGCCGTAATGTCATTCTGAGGCTTTAGCCGAAGAATCTATGTTTTATAAGGGTTTGAA
>JBBITW010000187.1:0-6721 GCA_037440525.1 Deltaproteobacteria bacterium | reverse complement strand
ATTAGGAAGTTTTTTAAAGATGATCCATAAAGTTTAATTTTCCCCTTCCACTCACCTTACCTAAATCCCCCTCACCTCGGTTGCGAGTCATACCGACGCAACCTTCTCCTCGAAAGGTAGGGGGAAATTTCCAAAACTATTTTTGTGAAGCCCTATCATGTATATAGGAAAGAAACGAAGCATTCTCCTTTAATGGATTAAGGGAATTCAACGGTTCTTATACATGCTTTCATAGTATTTTAAATACTCTCCTGTCTTTATCTTCTTCCACCAGTCTTTTCGTTTTTGATACCACTCGATGGTCATTTGAATCCCCTCTTCAAATGAGACCTCGGGTCTCCAACCCAATTCCCTCTCAATCTTAGAAAAATCAATCGCATAACGACGATCATGTCCAGGTCGATCTGAAACAAATCGTATCAAGGAATGGGATTTCCCCAATATATCCAGAATGGTCTTTGCTACGGAGAGGTTTGACCTTTCACTTTTGCCCCCGATATTATAAATCTCACCATCCCGTCCGAGATGAAGAACCCTGTCGAGTGCCCTACAGTGATCTTCAACATATATCCAATCCCTGATATGCATTCCATCTCCGTAGATAGGCAGTTCTTTCTCCTCCATGGCATTTGAGATCATCAAAGGAATCAATTTCTCAGGATATTGATAGGGACCAAAATTATTTGAACATCTTGTGATGATGGCAGGGATTCCGTAGGTCTTATTATAGGCCCTTACAAGCATATCCGAAGATGCCTTGCTTGCTGAATAAGGACTATTTGGTCTAAGCGGCATATCCTCTGTAAATGCCCCTGTTTCACCAAGGGAGCCATATACCTCATCGGTTGAGATGTGTATCAAGCGAATCTTCTTTTCAGGGAAAACCTTCCTCAGTGCTTCGAGAATTACAAATGTCCCAAAGACATTTGTCCTTATAAAGGCATTGGGGTCTTCAATAGAGCGGTCCACATGAGATTCAGCAGCAAAGTTTACAATTGCATCAACCTCCTTATGGATCAATTCCTCCATGAGGGAGGCCTCAGCAATATCTCCCCTAATGAAGTGATAACGTGGGCTATGTGAAAGCTCTGAAAGGTTCTCGAGATTTCCAGCATATGTCAATTTATCCACATTGATAACTGAAATATCCTTATAGGTCTTATGTATATAATGAATAAAGTTCGATCCAATGAATCCACAACCACCTGTCACAAGTATTCTCATAATTTCCTCCAATACTTTTAATAATGTAATCTTAACAATTTCAATTTAAATTGAGCGATTTTTTACTACAAGCCATTATTTATCAGTCGTTGCGAGCCCGAAGGGCGTGGCAATCTTATAGATTCCTCGCTCCGCTCGGAATGACAATTTGGAAGAGATTGCTTCGCAATGACAATCTTGAATCGCTCAATTTAGGTTCAATTTTAAATTCCAAATTACAAATAATTACCAAAATTGAAATTTATTTGGTAATTGGAATTGTATTCTCCTTCTTAACCATCCTTCCTTGACCAGTCATATGGGATTTCTCCTCCGTGGGGCGCAATGCGATACTCATCAGGATTGCTATAAACATAAACCTCTGTAGGGATGTTTATGATTATTGCCTCATCTTCGCTTATGCACTTCCACCCGTGGTAGATTCCATTGGGGACCTGAACAAGTAAGGGATTATGAATTCCAATAAAGAATTCGTTTATCTCTCCTTTTGTTGGAGAATCCTCTCTCGGATCGAATAGAACAAGCTTGATCATTCCCTTTACGGCAACTATATGGTCTGTCTGAATCTTATGATAATGCCATGCCTTTACCACCTGTGGATAGGTGGTGGTTATATAAACCTGTCCGAATTTGAGAAAAATATTGTCATCTGCCCTGAGTATCTCCATCACCCTCCCTCTTTCATCCGGGATTACTTTTAGTAATTTCGTCCTGACACCCTGAATCATTATCCCCTCCTCACATCATTTTATATCAAAAGCTCATAAAATATGGGACCCTTCCAACAGAACCAATCCCGAGTAGATTGAAATAGATATTGAATTTTATATCCTTCCTCTGGGTTCCATCAGGGGAGCGGTTTTTGTCCTCAATTGTAAAACCCAATACCCAGCACTGTGCTTGATACTCAGCACCATAGATATTCTCTACCCTCCACTTCTCCAGGATATTGTATCTAACGCCTCCATATAGATAAAGAGGATTTATGATTCTTATCCTTGTATCGATATTTATTTCCTCAATAATATCCCTCGTATACCTGTATTGGAGTTGAATTGCATCATTCCTTTTATCCTTTATATTAAGGAGACCATTTAATCCATCGAACTCTCCTCTATAAGGACTATACTCGGCATCAAATTGGGATGATACATAGGGGCTAAAGTTCCACCAGAGCTCGCCCTTGAAATTTGAAAAGTATCTGCCCTTACCCTTTGAGTCCCTCTCAAATGGATCTCCAAGACTATAGGATTGAGAGAGCCTCAATTTTGCATATTCATAAGGTCCGGAGGTGACTCCTTCCTTCACGGGTTTCCCGATAAGGCGCTGGGTAATCCCATATGTAATCTGGCTTACATAGGGAATTCTATCTACATCATCGAAGATAGGTATATCCCTCTGATTAACAGGCGGGCTGTATCGGTAATCGATATAAGGTTCAATCGTATGCATCCATCTTGAGACATTATAAAGATTTGATACCTTCGAGAGGGCCTCAGAAGGATAAACCCGATAGAATTCAGTGGATACATTTATGCCTCCATCAATACCCTCTCTCGATTCCTCTCCCTTAAACCTCCTTGAAGGATCGTTATAGGAATAATAATATGTCTCCCTTAAGCCTATATCTGAATTTATCTTAATGACATTGAGAAGTCTAAGGGGATATGAAACCCTCGGATAGATATCACCCCTGTGAGCCTCTACCCCCTTTTCCCTCCAGAAGTGTGTATAGGATGAGGAGCCTTCATAAAAAAGAGGTGTCTTAAATAAGGATTGGGGATGTGCATTAAAACTGATTTGAGGAAGTTTCTGAACAGTCTCATCATTGCTCGTTTTCGTAAGGTCATTAAAGACCGCTCCCTCAGCGAGAAGGCTGAATTGATCCCAATTCTTCCCCCCATAGAGGTTGGATCTTAGCTGGCCTCTGCTCCACGAATCTACTGATTTAGCCAGCCCCGGGATATCCTCCTCGAAATCTCTCGGATACTGATTATCACTCACATGGTTTATATTTCCTTTAAGATAAAAGTTGTAAGGAAACTTCTGCTCATGTCTCCAGAAGAATGCATATCTATTCCCATTAAAGACCTGGTCATCAATGAAGTAGATGTTTGCCTCACCCTTTGTATCCTCTGTTAGGGCATAACGATATTCCAGACCTTCTTTAAATCCCCTTCCCCGATGGTCTCCCAGTCTATCAAAATAGAATGTAGCATCCATATCCTTTGATATTGCCCAGAAAAATGCATTTCTCAATTCAGGGCCATATCTCTTCGAATATCCAGGCCGAGGGATGAGAAATCCACTCTGTCTCTCCTTCTTCAGCGGGAATATAGCAATAGGTAGATATAATGCTGGTATGCCTTTAAGGTAGAATGTTGGTCCTTTAGCTATTCCATATCCTTCAAGGGTAACCTCCAGCTCTTTCACAGTAAATTTCCAGGGTGGACTTTCAGCATCGCATGTAGTAAAGGAGCCTTCCTTCACCCTATATATATTCTCACCCAGTTTCTCTGCCTCTTTGCCTGTGATGTGGAAATTCTGATCCTTCAAAAAGAGTCTTGCATTATAGACCTTTCCCAATTTTGTATTGATATTTACTTCCATTCTCTCACATTCAAGGACATCCTCTCCCTCCCTCATCAGGACATTTCCCCAGACCTCAAGGTCCTTTGTTTTCATGTTGAGTCGAGCATAATCAGCTCTAAGATAAAGATCAGCGCGTTTAACCTCCACCTTACCGTGGGCATGGTATGTCTGAGTCTCCTTTTCATAGATAAGCTCATCAGCCTCAATATCCACATGCTCCTCCACACCCCTTACGTCTACATCTCCCACTTTTGCTTGTAGGGGATAACTCAGGGCTGAAAGAAATAGAAATGTTAGGAGAAGTAATCCTGGATATTTCATAATCCCTCCATGGGATGGAAATAGCTCCTTGCCTCTCCAACTGTATAGAGGGATCCGGTGATACATATCAGATCCCCCTCTCCAGCTATAGAGATACCCTTATCAATTGCATCCCTGAAATTCTCTATCGTCTCCGATTTTTTCTCATATCTTCCGAGCGCCTTTTTCATTATGGATGGAGAAGCGGCGCGATCAATACCCGGGCGTGTCAGGATAATATGGTCGGCCAGTGGAGCCAAAATATGAAGAAAAGACCCTATATCCTTATCCTTCATTATCCCCACAATGAGAATGAGTCTTCTAAATAAAAATTCTTTCCCCAGAGATTCTCTAAGGACAGATGCCCCTGCAGGATTATGGGCTCCATCAAGAATGACCCGAGGTGAGGAGGATACCATCTCCAACCTTCCCGGCCAATCCACTTCCTTTAGTCCCTCAATCATTGCCTCATTTGATAATGGATAACCTAAGCCTTCCAGAACCTCCATCGCTCCGAGGGCTGTTGTGGCATTTACTATCTGATGCGCTCCAGAGAGATTTATATTTATACCCCAGAGTTTTCGATTTATACCTTCATAATTGAAGGTTCTATCTCCATTTTGAAAAAACCTAAACTCCTTTCCAACCCTGTAAAATGGAGAGCCTTCCATCCTGCATAGCTTTGAGAAAAGACTAAGAACCTGAGGCTGTGTTGCAGCAGTTATTAGGGGTCTACCTCTTTTTATGATCCCGGCCTTCTCCATAGCAATGCTCTTTATGCTTCTGCCGAGTTGTTCCTCATGATCCTTTGAGATATTTGTTATGATTGAAAGAAGTGGATCCAGAACATTTGTTGAGTCGAGCCTTCCTCCCAATCCAACCTCAATCACAGCGAGATCAACCATCTTCTCTTTGAAATAGAGAAATGCCATTGCAGTTGTGAAGTCAAAAAAGGTAAATGGTGGAGTAACCCCTGAAACCTCAATTCTCTCTTTCAAATAATTTGTCAACTCCGCTACCTCTTCCTTATCAATCTCCCTTCCATTGATTTTGATACGTTCTGTAAAGCGGTTGAGATGGGGTGAAGTATAAAGTCCAACCTTATAGCCTTCCTTCTGTAATATATGGGCTATCATCGAAGCTGTTGATCCCTTTCCGTTTGTTCCCCCTATATGAATGGCCTGAATCTCTCTATGAGGATTTCCTATGGCATCGAGTATGGCCAGAATCTTTTCAAGGCCAAAGATCATCCCGAATCTCTCAAGTCCATAAAGATAATTTAGTGATTCTTTGTAATGATTCTGATTCATAATTACACTAATTCCTCTGATCTTTGATTGATAACATCTTAAGAAGTAAGCTCAGGGTATGGCGAAGATCCTTCCTTTCCACAATCATGTCTATCATCCCGTGCTGAAGAAGGTATTCTGCCCTCTGAAACCCTTCAGGAAGCTCTGCCCTTATGGTCTCCTTAATAACCCTCGGGCCTGCAAAGCCTATCATTGCCTTTGGCTCTGCTATGATGATGTCACCTAACATCCCGATACTTGCTGAAACCCCGCCTGTTGTTGGATCGGTAAGAACTGATATATAAGGAAGTCTTGCTTCATGTAGTTTTGCAAGGGCACCACTTGTCTTTGCCATCTGCATAAGGGAGAGGATACCCTCCTGCATCCTCGCCCCTCCTGAGGCACAGAATATGATCACCCCGACCCTCTTTTCAATCGCCCTTTCTATCAATCTCGTAATCTTCTCACCCACAACCGATCCGAGGCTTCCTCCCATAAAATTGAATTCGAAAACACCTATCATTGCAGGCTGACCTTCAATTCTACATTCTCCGCAAATTATGGCATCATTATGCCCTGTTGCTTCCTGTGACTCCTTGATCCTTTGAGTATATCTTTTTAAATCCTTAAACTCCAGAGGATCGAGGGGTGAAAGTCCTGAATCATATTCTATAAAAGTCCCTGGATCAACAATCCATTCAATCCTTTTTCGGGCAGGAATCTGAAAGTGGTAGTTACATTTGGGGCAGACCTGAAGGTTTCGTTCTATCATCCTTCGATAGATGATTTCATTGCAGGAATTACACTTGATCCAAAGCTCACCTGAAAGCTTTGTCTCCTCTCTTTTCTCTTTTGGTCCCTCCTCCTCTTCTGCCTTCTTTTTAAACCAGCTCATAAATTAAGATAAACCTCCCTTTTAAATTAATTAAACTAACAAAATAATATTGATATGTCAATTTAGAATTAAACTGACCGTCTATCACTTTTATCCCCTTATTATAAGTCATAGGAGTTTCAATGGAAATTGAGGTCTCTGAAAAAATTATAATGAAACCAAATATGGCAAGGGACAAGCCCTTGCCCTACGCCTTAGATTCGTTAATCTCCCGTAGGGCAAGCCCTTGTGGCTTGCCGAACCCTTATCCTTGAGAGGGGAGGAATTTTTAATTAAAAATACTCTTCTTTTATCAATTTCTAACTCATAAAAGTGTCTCTTTAAAACTTCTTAAACAACACCTTCCACCACCAACACTCCGCTCCTTCTCCTGGTTAGAAAATATCCCAGAAAGGAGTACCCAAAAGTGATAGACGGTCAG
>JBBITW010000186.1:0-6843 GCA_037440525.1 Deltaproteobacteria bacterium | reverse complement strand
TCCCCTTAAAGAGACTGTGTCGTAATGAGGTGTATGCCATGTTTGTCATTCCGAGTCTTCTTTTTCTGTCATTCCGAGCGAAGCGAGGAATCTATAGAATTCAAATCCTTATAAAATATAGATTCTTCGGCTAAAGCCTCAGAATGACATTATGACACAGCCTCTAAAATAAGGGGAGGCAAGGTGAAGGTTAACTTATAAAAGTCAAATAAATAGATTAATTACAGGAATGAATAATTTTTTCATTGCCCTTCAGGGATAGAGTTTTAAGAAGGCAATTTAAAAGAATTTTTTTGTCTGTTTGGGTAAAAAACTCTTTACTTTAATAATCTGAAGTTTTATTTATTGTTAGGATTATATATAATTGGAAAGTGATTGAAGGAGATATTGGATGGAGCTAAATCAAAAAACCAATTCAGTTTACGAAAAGATTGTCACCCATAATGACTTTGATGGGATTGTCAGTGCATCTATATGTTCGTGGGCATTGAAGATAAATAGGCTGTTGTTTGCTGGCCCGCTCAGTATATCTCAATCAAAGATAACGATCACAGAGAAGGATGTTGTCTGCGATTTACCATATCCGCTTCAATGTGGACTCTGGTTTGATCATCATGAAGGAAATCTTGAAGAACTTCATTACCGTAGGATTGATCCGAAGTCAATACCGGGAAGGTTTGATTTAAAACCAAGCTGTTCTCGGGTTGTATATGAATATTTTTTGGAGAGGATGGAAATCCCCCCTTACTTTTTATATTCAGTAGAAGAGGCCGATGTAATCGATAGTTTTTCTTTTTCATCAATTGAGGACTGGAGGCGAGAAACTCCAGGAAGGATAATAGAGCTTACCCTTAAGACCCATTTTAGCTCAATTGATGAACAGAATTCCTATATGAGGAATTTGGTTAAAGAACTTACGAAACGTTCAATCGAAGAGGTTTCTTCCCTCGAATTTGTAAGAAAACGTTTAAAGCTATATCAGGAAGAGGAAAAGCGGATGATAAAGATAATCAAAGAATCTTCTTTTTTCCTTGAACAAGATGAGAGGAAAGAACTGGTAGTTATAGATCTGACTTCATATCAAAGGAGGCCTCATTTAATCAAGAACCTTTCATTTCTAATCTATCCTGGGGCCATTGGGGTATTGGAGATTTATAGTCTGCTGGATCAGGGAGTGAAGAGTAATAATATAGGTATCTCCATGTCACTTTCCATCCTCGGTAATCAAAAGTGCCCTAATAAAAATATTGGCGAGATAATGAGGATTTTAAATATTGGTGATGGTCATCCTGGGGCAGCATCGGGTGTTGTGCGGTCTCGATCAAAACAAGAGATGTTGAAGAGAAAGAAGATGATTATTGACCAAATCTTTAAAATCTGGTCCTCTCAATAATCATCCTCTCGCACAAATAATTTATCTTTAAAAAAATTTTTGGTTCTTCTCCTATACCTGCATTTTTGTAAATATCCAGACATCTTCTGATACGTTCTTTATCAAATTTTTAACTCTTTGTAATTATTAAGCATATCCCTCGAATCCTTGACCCCTTGAATCCTCATGATTTTGACAACTTTTTTTGAGATGGTCTAAATTTTAAATATTGAATAAGTTGAAGAAAGTACCTCAATAAGACATAATTATATAATAAATACCTTCGAATATTGGGGGAAAGAACTTAAAATCATTTAATTTTAAAACCTAAAATTAATCATTTGATTATATTATAAAATTTATGATATTTTTGACGACACTTCTCTTTTCTGTTTTTATAACAATAGCTTTAATCCCCATCTTCACAAGACTCGCCTTGAGAGTTCATCTAATAGATGTGCCTGACGAAAGAAAAGTCCACTCCATTCCTATGCCAAAGAGTGGAGGTATAGCAATGGCAATAGGGGCATTGTTCCCTGTAATTCTCTGGGCATATAAAGAGGATTTTGTAAAGTGGTATCTCGTTGCAATAACTGTGATAGTCATCTCAGGCCTGATAGATGATATCAGAGGTCATGGGCCGTGGACAAAATTTTTCGCTCAGGTTATGTCTGCTTTAATCATCATATTTCCAGGTCAATTAAGGATTGAAAACCTTGGAATGCTCCTTCCTGATGGTTTCCTCCTTCCCTCCTGGATAACTGTGCCTTTAACCCTCATTACAATTGTGGGGGTAACAAATGCTATCAATCTATCTGATGGTCTGGATGGGCTTGCAGGAGGTATATGTCTTCTTAGTTTCTCTTGTATTGCCTATATGGCATATCTTGTAGAAAATCACCTCGTTGCGCTTTTCTCAGTTGCCATGACAGGGGCCATATTCGGATTTCTTCGCTTCAATACATATCCTGCCTCGATCTTCATGGGAGATACAGGAAGCCAGTTTCTCGGTTTTTCTGCGATTGTGCTCTCCCTCAGGCTTACACAGGATGAGACGGTTTTAAGCCCCTTACTTCCGCTTATCATCCTCGGTTTTCCAGTTCTCGATACAATGACGGTGATGGCCCAGAGATATCAGGAGCGACGTTCCCTATTCCGAGCGGATAAGAACCATTTTCACCATCGCCTGATGCGTTTGGGTTTTTACCAGGCTGAATCTGTCCTTATTATATATCTCCTGCAGGCAGGTCTTGTAACAGCAGCCTTTCTGCTGAGATTTTATTCAGAGTGGTTAATTTTGATAGGTTATCTGACATTCTCAGGTATTGTGGTTGGTGCCTTCACCATAACTGATAAGAAGGGATTGAAGATAAAGAGATTTCAAATATTTGATAATATCATAAGAGGTAAGCTAAGAGAGCTGAAAGATAAGGGAACCATTATCAAAGTCTCATTTAGAATCATTGAGTTTGGTATCCCATCCCTTCTTCTATTTTCAACTTTTTTACCTGCTAATATTCCACGTTACGCTTCTTATCTTTGTTTGATATTTACTGGGCTAATAATTATGGTCTGGTGTTTTAGAAAAAATTTTATTGGACTCACCCTCAGAATAATTCTATATATGTTTATTCCCTATGTTATATATATGGGAAATATGGAGATGGTATCATGGATGGTAGGCAGGTTTGCGAAAACATACAACCTCTTATTCTTCCTTTTTGCCATCTTCATCGTATTGACAATAAAATTTTCAAGGCGAAGACAGGGATTTAAGTCCACTCCAATGGATTTTCTAATCCTTTTTATAGCACTTATAGTCCCGAATCTTCCAATTGAAGAGATTAAAGCATACCATATGGGGCTTGTAGCTGCAAAAATCATTACACTTTTCTTCAGCTATGAGGTGTTGATGGGAGAATTGAGAGAGGATTTTAGAAAGCTCATGGTTTTCACTATTATCTCACTGGTAGTGGTTTCTTTGCGGGGGATAATTTAATTTGATGATTTAGAATAAATGGATTAATGGTTCAAATTGCATTGGTGCTGAAATCAAAATAATACTAAATGGAGGAATGTTTAATGAAAAGATTTTTTAAAGTTTCATTTGTTTTATTGATGATAGGCCTTTTGTTAGGTTGTGGAGGACCTGAGCAGAAGAAGATGAAATTTTTTAATAAAGGCAAGGCCTTCTATGAGAAGGGAGATCTTGTGAAGGCAAAGCTTGAGCTTAAGAATGCCATACAGATTGATCCCAAATTTACAGATGCCTATCATTTGCTGGGTATGGTGGAGCTTAAAGGGGGAAATTTACAAGGGGCCTATGGCGCCTTCTCCAAGGCAGTAGACCTTAACCCCCTTCACTGGGATTCCCATATTCAATTGGGAAAGATCCTTTTAGGTGTTAGAAAACCTGATGAGGCATTAAAGAAGGCAGAGCTCGTTCTTAAGGAGAATCCAAAAAATGAAGAGGCGTTGCTCTTAAAGGGATCAGTCTTTTTATCAAAAAAAGAGAGTGAGAAAGCCTCATCGTTCCTTGAGAATCTCATAAGACAGGGAATGAATAGAGCTGATTTCTATATGCTTCTTGCCTCTGCCTATATGCAGAGGGAGGAGATTTCGAAGGCAGAGAATATATTGAGAAGGGGTGTTGAAACCCATCCACGCTCTGTTTTTTTAAACCTTGGATTGGCTGATATTTATATAAAAGGCAAGAGGATGAATGAAGCTATTGGAACCATCAAGAAGGTAATAGAGATTGAGCCAAAGAACATAAGGCACCGCATTGCCCTCGCAGCTCTTTACTGGGACTCTGGGAAGGAGAAGGATTCGAGGGAGATCATGAAGAATATGATTGAGTCTGATCCCGAAAGTGAAGAAAGCTACCTTAGGGTAGCCTCTTTCTATATCTTACGAAAGAGATTCGGGGATGCGGAACAACAATTAAAAGAGGGCCTTAAAAAGATTCCAAAGAGTTTTAAACTCCGTTTTGCATTGAGTGACCTTTATATTAATTTCAATATGACAGAGAAGGCAATCAATCTTCTCAAAGAGTGTCTCACTCTTGAGAAAGACCCCGCACATCCTGAGATCATCCAGGCTAAAAATGCCCTTGCAAAGATATACCTTGCGAGGCAGGAGCTTGATGAGGCCCAAAAATATGTAGAAGAGGTCTTAAAGGAGAGTCCAAAGAATGTGGACGCTCAGTTCACCATAGGGAATATTTATCTTTTGAAGGGTGAAGGAATAAAGGCTATTTCAGCATTCCGAACAGTAGTGGGAGAAAGGCCTCAGTTCATTCCTGCCCATATACGTCTCGCAGAGGCACATGCCCTTAATCGAGAGCCAAAGCTTTCGTTCGATACACTTCAGAATGCCTTAAAGATTGATCCAAAATCGAGAGAAGTCTTAAGAGCACTTGCAAGGCTTTATGTCCTTCAGAAAGACTATAAGAAGGCAGAGGAGGAATATAGAAAGATATTGACCGAAAATCCAAATGACCTTGAAGTCAGGGCCAATCTTGGGGATCTTTTCATGATTGCAAAGGATTCAAAAAGGGCTGAAATGGAATATATGGAGATAAAAAAGAAAGCTCCTGAGCTCTCTCTTGGTTATACGAAAATGGCCACGTTTTATATAGTTCAGAAGGCATGGGATAAGGCAATTTCAGAGATGGAGAAGGCGTTGAAGATTGAACCTCGAAATCCTCTACTCCTTTCATCCCTCATTCAGCTTTACCTCAGACAGAAAAAATTTTCTACTGCTATCTCACTTCTTGAATCACGAATCAAGGAAAACCCGAAGGATGCATTTTCTTACGACCTTATTGGACAGATTTATGGTGCACAGAAGGAGTATAAAAAGGCAGAGGAGTCTTTTGAGAAGGCAATTTCTATTCAACCCTTATGGCCAAGCCCTCATAATAATCTTGCAAGGCTCTACCTCATACAGGGGCAGGCAGGTAGTGCCATTAAGAGGTTTGAAGAGTCAATAAAGGCCAACCCCAAGAACTATAGTGCATATCTTTTCTTGGGCATATTATACGAGCATAACAAAGAGTATAAAAAGGCAGTGGAGATGTATGAGAAGTTGATAGAGAAACAACCAAACTTCTGGATTGCGATAAATAATCTTTCCTTCATATTGAGTGATCATGGCTCAGGTAAGAAGGATCTTGAGAAGGCTTTATCGCTTGCGCAAAAGGCTCAAAGGCTTCGGCCAGATGAACCTGCAGTTCTCGATACCCTGGGCTGGGTATATTTTAAGAAGGGTGATTTAGCACAGGCTGAAACATATATTACTAAGGCAATTGAAAAGGCCCCGGATGTTCAGGTGATTAATTATCATTACGGCATGCTCTTATATAAGCAGGGAAGGAAAGAGGAGGCAAAAGAACATCTTGAGAAGGCCGTAGAAGGAGATTCAGAGTTTTACGGAAAGGAAGAGGCTATAAAGATCCTTGAGAAATTATAAGGACTTTATTTTTTAAATCTTCTTTTAAATACTCCGGCAGAAAGCAGGCCAGAGGCAATAAGAATAAAGGTAGCTGGTTCGGGCACAGGGGTTAGCTTAAAGACCATATCTTGATAGTCTTTATCACTCGAGCAGTATATTAAGTCTTCAACTCCAATCCAGTAGGTTTGAGGATATTGAGAACCTCTGAATATGGCAAAATGCTGCTTACCTTTATCGTCACCCAGACAAGATTCTGTATAGAACCAGTTGCCTTGAGGTGTATGGATCGCAAGACCCCAATAGGGGGTTGGAGTAAAGTTCTTTATACCTCCAGGGCCATCACTGCCTGAGAAAATAAGACTTTTATTCGAAGGGTTTGTTGAATCATACCACCAGAGCTCATTATCGTTTGAAAAACCAGCAACCTCAATCTTAAATTCGATATTCTGAGAAGGATATGTTCTATTAAACCTGAAACTTGGATCAGCATTACCAGAGGCATCATGTGCCCAGAACTGCCATCCACTACCTGCACCGAAGTTTTTTAAATAGTAGCCAATATTAATTGGATCGGGATCCCAGCTATAGCCATCCCAGTATGGTAGGGTACTACCATCAGGTTCGATCCATGCCTGCCACGAACCTGTTGTAGAACCAACATCAACTACAGTGTCAGCAAAGGCTGATGAATTTAAAGTAAAAAGAATATAAAAGATAAGTAGAAATATCCTTCTCATCTCTTTTCCCTCCATAATAAATATCTAAGAATTTTGATATCAAATTATTATAAGAATGTCAAGGGAAAAATTCAAATTTCCTTAATATTTTTCGCTATTTATCACGATTTTACACGATTTTACAAGATTTAGCAAAAATTTTTATCAGGGATTTAGAATAAGTTTTATCTAAATTGAGCAATTATAGATTGTCATTGCGAGGGGAAGCCACTGCAATCTTTACTAAATTGTCATTCCGAGCGAAGCGAGGAATCTATGAGATTGCCACGCAATGACTGA
>JBBITW010000185.1:0-6927 GCA_037440525.1 Deltaproteobacteria bacterium | reverse complement strand
GCATTCGAAGGGTTTGGAACCTTACCTCCCCAGTCATTCCAGGACTTTTTCAGAACTCTCCTGTAAAGATATCTGAAAAATGCATAAATTTCCCTCACCTTGGTTGCGAGTCGTACCGACCTTCCCTCTACCCAAGAGATTGTATCGTAATTCGATATAAAAAATGAAACCAAATGCGACAAGGGACAAGCCCTTGTCCTACGTTTGTGATTCATTTAATTTCTCGTAGGCTTGCCGAACCCTCATCAAGATTTCATTTATTTAATACTACCATTATTGCAGAGCAATGAACTATAGAGAAATTAAAAGGAGGCTTGAAGCTTTTAGGTTACCTTGAAAATAATTTTTACCCCTCACACCCGGAGGTGAGGGGAATGAGCTCCTGCCTATGATCTGAAGATGTTCCATAGGGACTTGGATTCATTTTATTTTGTGATGGAAGGTAAAAATAGTGCAATCTGAGGAAAGATCATTATAAGAGCCATTGCAATGATATCAATTATAATGAATGGGATGCTCGCCTTATATATCTGGGTCATACTATATTGAGGGGCAATCGCTTTCATCGTATATAAGACCAATCCATCAGGTGGGGAAATGGTTGCCATCTCCATATTTATTAATAGAATTGAACAAAATACCAGTGGGTCAAAACCCAATTTTCTCAGTATCGGCATATAGATGGGAAGGGCTACCATCAGGATCGATAGCGGTTCCATAAATGTTCCAAGCAGAACAAGGATGATCTGCATTATGATAACAATCCCAATTGGAGAAAAAGGAAGTCTTGTCACTATATTTACAAGATTTGAACTCGCCTCTGTGTAGGCAAGAAGCTGAGAAAATGCAGTGGCACCTGTAAGTATCATGAACATCATCACAGTAATCCTTACGCTGTTGATAATTGACTGTTTAACTATGTTAGGACGTATTCCTTTATAAATAAAGGCCAGAATAAAACATACCAGAGCTCCTGAAGCAGCAGACTCTGTTGGTGTGGCAATCCCGAATATGATTAATCCAATCACTGAAAATATTACAAGGCCCAAGGGAAGGATGTATTTTGCCGTAAGTATAAACTTTATTTTGAGGCTAACCCTCTTCACCTCGTAATCAGGGGCAAGTTCGGGATTTAAAATACATAAAAATATAATGTATATCGCAAAAAGGCATGCCATTAAGAGACCTGGAAAGATGATTGAAAGGAGAAAGTCTCCAACAGATATCTGGGCAAGGCTCGCAAGTAAAACCCCAAGGGCACTGGGTGGAATCATCGCCGCAAGAGTCCCACATCCCATAATGGGCCCCAATGTAATCTGATATTTATATCCCCTCTTTTCCATCTCAGGGAGAAGGGTCTGACCGAGCATTGCACAGCCCGCCATGGCAGAGCCTGACAGGGTGGCAAATAAAACTCCCCCTCCAACTGCAAGAAGGCTCAACCGCCCTGGAATCCTTCCCATCCATTTCTCTATAGCCTCCATCATGTTCTGTGCTATTCCAAAAAGAAACATGACCTCTCCCATTAAAAGAAATAATGGTACAGGAAGAAGGGAGAAAGATGTTATCGATCTGAAGATGTTTAATATGAGCTGTGTTAAACCAATTTCACCCCAGAAGATATAAGAAAAGAGAATGTTTATGAAAAGGAAGGAGAAGGCAACAGGAACGCCAAGAAAAAAGAGCCCAATGAGGGACGATAGAATGATTATAAAGAGTGTAAGCCAATCCATTTTACAACTCCAGACCTCAAATTCCAGACAGATTTTGAGCAACAATTTTATATGACTAAAAGGGTATTATTTACTGTTTTAAAATTCGTTCATTTGAATCAATCTGGTGCCTATGACTTGGAATCTGAGTTCATTATCTTCCTCCATTTTAGTAAGACCTCCAGAAAGAGCGGAACGGAGCCTATGGGTATGATCATAATGATAAGGGCAATTGGTGTCTCCATGATTGTTGGATTAAATACCCTTCTCTCATAATGATCATAGGTAGTAATAAAGCCGTAGTAGATTAATAGCAGTGATACAATACCAACAATCATATAGTTTATCATCCTCAAGACATATCTCTTCCTACCTGTAACCTTAACTGTAAATACATCTATTACTACGTGGCCATCATCTCTAAATACCCATGCTGTTCCGAGAAATGTGATGTATAGAAGGGAGATTTCTGTAATCTCTGTTGCCCAAATTAGGGGAGAATTAAAAAAGTATCTGAGAATTAGGTCAAGGCATATGATAATTACAAGAGCTCCCATATTTATGGAGGCCAACAATAGAAAGACTCTATTGATCGTTGAAGAAATCTTTTCTATAAGATCAAATATCATTTTCTCCATTTAGATTCATATAAGGGAAAGGGGGGTATCATCCCCCCTTTCCCTTAATATCCCAATAACTTCTTAATCACCTTCACCTCTTCAGGAACCTTCTTCTCAAGGTCTTCCAGGAATGCATAATTTGCTGTATCGAGAAACTTCTTCGTCTCTTCCGGAGATAATTTGATCCTTTTTACACCAACCCTCTCCATCTCCTTCTTTTCCTTCTCTATCTCTTTTTCAAAATAGGCCTTCATTTCGGGCTCAAATCTTATGGTGATATCGTGAATCTTATCCTGATTTGGCTTTGAAATTTTATTCCATGAATCAAGATTCATGACGAAGAAGGTGTTCTGCCTTGTATAAAATGGGATATCAATTACATATTTGGAGAATTCCAACCATCCCCACTCCCTCGGGCCAATCGTGGGCCACCCAAATCCATCCACTACACCCCTCTGGAGAGCTGTATAGGTCTCACCGAAGGAGACTGTCACCGGCACCATCCCAAGCTTTAACATCATCTTGTCATATTTTGCTGCTGTCCTCATCTTCAGCCCCTTAAGATCATCAAGGCCTTTTACGGATTTTTTCACATAGAGATAAAATGGGTCATAAAGCCACGTTCCAAGAAGCATCATATTTATCTTTTTATGCCTCTCCACAAAATAGTCCCACACCCCTCCCTTCTCTCTCTCCTTCTTAAAATCATATTTTGAAAGGGATATGGCATCCGCTTCAGGAAGAATTCCCATATAGTATGCGGCCGGTATAAAACCAACCTGGAAAATCCCTTTCCTGATGGCCTCTGGCTGCTCGAAGGGGGGCATCACCTCTGGTCCACCAACCCATGTAATTTTTAATACATCCTTAAGTGACTCATTTACCCTCACTATCCATACTGGAATCTGAGCACATAACCGATGATCCTTTGGAAGGAACGAGACCCCTTTGAGCTCCATCACCTCTGCTGAAAGAGAGGAAATATTTAGAATAGTCCCTATGATGCACATTAAAGCAATTAATAATGAGATTAATAATTTCTTCATTTTTCCCTCCTTTTCATTAATAAAATTAATAAAATTTAAAATCTTCACCTCCTCTCTTTTTGATTCTTGCCTTTTTAAAAAACCGAAGCTATATTGTATTAAAAATCTCAATCATATTATACCAATGTGGTTTAACTGTCAAGCCATATTGAAGAGCTTTGAAAAAGTATTTAAGTAATTAACCTCTCCATACCTTCCCTTAAAGGGACTTTGTCGTAATGTCATTCTTAGGCTTTAGCCGAAGAATCTATGTTTTATAAGGGTTTGAATTCTATAGATTCCTCGCTTCGCTCGGAATGACAGAAAAATGAGGCTCGGAATGACAAACATGGCATACACCTCATTGCGACACAGTCTCAAAATAAGGGAAGGCAAGGTGGGGTTATTATTATAGCAATCAATTAATTATTAATGGGAGCATTAAATAGATCAATTACAGGCTTTGAATAAGTATTTCATAGCTCTCTTGGAGATTTCATTTGTAACCATTTAATCGAGGTGCAAAGGAAGTTCTAACCGAAAAACTTTAAGATCCCCTATGAGGTTGAAAGATGAAAAACGAAATTCTAAGTGAGATTCAATTCAATGAAGAAACGGGATCCCTCATTTACAAGGAGGTTTGTTACATACTGATCAGATCTGATGTATTAGCCACCTTGCAGAGATCCATTGAAAAGGAACTCGGCGATAGGGCCTCTCATATCCTCTTTGATTGTGGGTTTCAAGGAGGGAGTCTATCATCAAGGAAATTTAGAGATATCTTTAAGCTATCAGAGAAAGAAACATTAAAATTCATGTTAATGATGGGAACTCGAATTGGATGGGGAAGATTCGAACTCGCTGAGTTTGATCCCCTGAGAAATTATATCTCCATAAAGGTTTTTCACTCACCTTTCGCAAAGGCATACGGTATTTCAAACAGGCCTGTCTGCCATCTGATTCGAGGTGTGATTTCTGGTTTAGTCTCTACAACCCTTGGTAAGAATGTTGAGGCAGAAGAATTGTTATGTCTCTCAAAAGGAGATGATTTTTGCCTATTTGAGATTAAACAAAAAAACGTTTGATGAAATAAAATCCGGCTTTATCAATTATAAATTAGCGAGATTTAGATGAATAAATTAACTGCAGTTCTTTCTTATTATCATGGAGATTTCTTTGAAAAGACCATCTCTTTTCTAACAAAGTCTCCTATTGTTGAGAAAATCTTTATCACCGCAGGGGAAGAGATAAATCTAAAAATTCCTAAATCCCATACCCTTTTAGGTGAACCCCTTACATCTCAAAAGACAATTGATCGAATTCTAAGTGAAGTGGAAACAGAGTTAATCCTTATCATTTTAAAAGATATCTACATTGAGCAAAATGCATTGGATAAGATTGTAAAAACATCAGAATTAAAAAATGCAGGCTTAGTCTATTCAGATTTTTACGAAGAAGGAAATGGGGAAAGAATTCTACACCCCTTAAATGACTATCAAACTGGAAGTGTTCGCGATGATTTTGATTTTGGTCCAGTTTTACTTCTCTCTCTTCCATCGGTTCGGAATGCCTTAAAAAAATATGGCCCCATTCCTGAAGTCAAATTTTCAGCTCTCTATGACCTGCGTTTAAAGTTATCAGTAGATCATCCAATATATCATCTTCGGGAGCCCATGTATTCTATAGTGAAAAAAAATTCTCCTTCAGCAGTGGAGAGGATATTTTCATATCTCGATTCTAAAAACCAGCCTATTCAGAGAGAGATGGAAATGGTCTTTACAAATCATCTTAAAAATATAGGTGCATATATAAACCCGCAGAGGCTTAAAAAGACCTCAGAAGAAACGAAAAGATTTCCTCTGGAGGCATCGATCATCATTCCTGTAAGAAACAGGAAGGAGACAATTGGCGAGGCCATAAAAAGTGCTCTATCACAGGAGACCAACTTTCCATTCAATATCATTATAGTTGATAATCACTCAACAGACGGAACCACTTCGATCATTTCAAATCTTTCGAATAAGTCTTCGAAGCTGAAGCATATAATACCCAAAAGAACTGATCTTGGTATCGGTGGTTGCTGGAATGAAGCTATAAACTCAAAGTATTGCGGTCGCTATGCAATCCAGCTCGATTCAGACGACCTGTATTCGAGCAAATATACCCTGCAGAAGATGGTGGATATGCTCAGGGAGGAAAATTTTGCTATGGTCATAGGTTCTTATACTGTGGTCAATTATTACCTCAGAGAAATTCCACCAGGATTCATTACCCATGAGGAATGGAGCGATGAAAATGGCCACAACAATGCATTGCGCATCAATGGACTCGGTGCACCCCGTGGATTTGATACATCTTTAATAAGAAAAATAGGTTTCTTAAATGAGAGCTATGGTGAGGATTATGCCATGGGCCTTAGAATTTCTCGAGAATATAGAATTGGAAGGATTTATGAAAACCTATACCTTTCAAGACGCTGGTCAGGAAATAGTGATGAAGGTCTCTCCATAGAAGAGATAAACCAGAGGGATGCTTTTAAGGATAAGATTCGGACTGATGAGATTCTTTTTCGTCAAAAGATCAACAGGGAATTTACTCTTTCACCCTCGCCACCATAATACCTGAATAATTTTTATTAGTTAATATATATTGGTTAAGTGGCTTTTTAGAAATTGCAACCTTCCCTTCTCTTCTCGAGGCATGAAGTAGGTGTATCTTTCCCCCAATCCTTATTGCAATGCCTGCATGCTGAACATCAAGTCCCTTTCTTTCTGTTGTTACCCCAATTAGATCTCCATCCAGAAATTTATCTTCCAGATATTTAATCATTTTCTTCGGGATGAAAAATAGCCCCCTTTTTGTGATCATCCTCTCTATGTCCCTCATCCTCCGAAAATTCTTGGGGATTTTTAACGAGGGGTAAAGCTCTTCATTTACTGTCATAAAATCAACGACCTTTTTAAAAGGCCTCCCTCCAATCTCTTTTGTAATATCCCTCAGGATCCCCTTTCTCTGATTATCGTAAATCCAGTCAGAGTAATAATGAAGCCTTGAAGTATAGCCCTTTAAGACTCCTCTTCTATAACGTATTCTTTTAAGTATCTTCTTAAAAGACTCAAATGACCTCCTTTTGGATTTTATATATTGTGATAGGGCAACAACATTTTCAACAAATGTAAAACAGTCAAATTCTCTGAGATTAATGACAGTTGTCTCAGGACCTTTCCCCTCTAAGGTGCAAACTCTATAGGGTGCTCTTAGAAAGAATTTCCCTACCTCGCAAATGAGTTTGCCCTGAAAATCTAAAAACCCTCCCTTATCTATGAATTTCAGAAGTTTATCTAATATATTTCGATCCTTTTCTTCAAGACTAATACTTTTTCTCTTCTTCATAATTAATAAGATTGCCACGTCCCCCGCATCAAGTGCGGGGTCCTCGCAACGACATCCGTCGGATTGCCACGCCTTCGCACTCCATCAAGCAAAAGAGGCTACGAGGTTAGGTTTCAAATATCTGGATCATCTCCAAAAAAGTTGACAAAATCTAAAGGATTCAAGGGGTCAAGGATT
>JBBITW010000184.1:0-6977 GCA_037440525.1 Deltaproteobacteria bacterium | reverse complement strand
GAGCGAAATTTTTTATAATGTAGCCGCACCCTTCAGGGTGCGAGGGTTTCGGCCTCTTGCCATAGGAGCAACTCGCATTAGGTAAAAATTAATTGACCTGGATATGAAGGCTTTTTGCCTGTATAAATTCTCTTAGTGGGTGAAATGGGATATATAAAAATTTGATTTTTTTTAAAAAATAATTTAATTTAAAAGATAATTTAATTAAATACTTAAAATGATTTATGAAAGGAGGGGGAAAATGGATGCCCGGCATTAAAATTAGAGAGAATGAATCATTTGAAAATGCTCTTAGGCGATTTAAGAAACAGGTAGAAAAGACTGGGATACTATCAGAAATCAGAAAAAGAGAGCATTACGAAAAACCCAGCATCAAGAGAAAAAAGAAGGCTATAGCAGCAAAGAAGAGGGCAATGAAGAGAATGAGAAAGATAATGGAAAGAGGTTAAGAGGATGGGGTTGGAAGATAGATTGATGGACGAAATGAAAGAGGCAATGAAATCTAATGATAAACTACGCCTTTCTACTATCCGTTTGGTTCGGTCTTCATTAAAAAACAAAGAGATAGAACTCAGAAGAAAGCTTGAAGATGAGGATATCTTAAGGGTTATCCAGGGGATGGTTCGAAAGGGTGAAGAATCCATTGAGCAGTTTCAAGCAGGGGGACGTCTTGATCTTGTTGAAAAGGAGAGAAAAGAGATAGAAATCTTAAAATCATTTTTACCCCAACCTATAAGCAATGAAGAGATATTAAGTATCATAAATGAATCTATTAAAGAGACACAGGCCTCATCCTTAAAGGATTTAGGTAAGGTAATGAAGTTGGTTATGTCTAAATTAGGGGGGAGAGCCGATGGTAAATTGATCAACCAACTGGTTAAGGAAAGGCTTTCCCCTTAGATTCCTCCTCCTATCAGAGATCGTTTTTTGTAATTTATGGATGATCGCTCCCTCACCGTTTTAGAGTTTACACGCTTATTAGAGATATTGAGAAGATTTTCAATCTCCCCTTTAGGCCAGAGGTTATGCCTCTCTTTAAGACCTACCAAAGATATTTCATTTATCCGAAGAAGATTGTCTGAAGTAATGGAATTAAAGCATGTTTTGGAAATAGATGGTGATATTCCATTAAAAGGGTTGAAGGATATTGATCCCCTTTTAAAGAGATTGGAAATAGAAGGGGCAGTCCTTAGCCCTGAAGAAATCATGGATATATATAACCAGATAGAATTGTGTAAAGGCCTAAGGAAATTTTTTTTAAAATCTGAGCATAGTGGAAAATATCTTAAAGAAAGGGTCGCAAAATTTTCATCCTTAAAAGATTTGGAGAAAGAGATCCTTCATGTTCTTGGCAAAAAAGGAGAGATTCTTGATCGCGCAAGCCCGAAGCTCTCTGATATTAGATGTAGATTGGAGAGGGCAAGAGAGAAGATAAAAACAATACTTAATAATATTCTTACGAGGGAAGAGCTAAGAGATGTTTTTCAGGAACAAATCATTACACTAAGAAATGGTAGATATGTCCTTTTGATTAAGTCTGAACACAAACATAGACTCAAAGGGATTATTCATGACCAGTCCAAAAGTCATATGTCCCTCTTTTTTGAACCACTCGAGGCAATCCCTCTAAACAATGAAATCCATATCCTTGTGGCTGAAGAGAACGAGGAACAATATCGTATATTAGCAGATCTTTCGCAGAAGATTAGAACGGAGATCCAGAACCTATGGAAGGATTTCGATATACTCGGAGAATTGGATCTCCTTTATGCAATTTCAAGGCTATCTATAGTTTTAAAAGGGGTAGAACCTCTCCTGAACGAAGAGGGAAGGGTAGACCTCGTAGATGCTCTTAACCCTCTGCTTTGCTTTCAGCAACCTGATGGTGTTGTTCCTGTTCATCTAAAAATAGGGAACGGGATCAAAACCCTTATCATTAGCGGTGCAAATGCAGGAGGGAAGACA
Organism: Deltaproteobacteria bacterium; assembly: GCA_037440525.1. Lineage (GTDB taxonomy): Bacteria > Desulfobacterota > BSN033 > BSN033 > UBA1163 > JBBITW01. Next base: position 5,012 of record JBBITW010000184.1, on the reverse strand, counting down.
GTTGCACTGAAAACCCTCGGACTCTTGACACTGATGGCCCAATCAGGTATTCCCATCCCTGCCAAAGATGGAAGCGAGGTTTCAATCTTTGAGGATATCTTTGCAGTGATTGGCGATGAGCAAAATATTGGAGAGAATCTTAGCACCTTTTCAGCACATCTTCTTCATGTAAATCAAATCCTTAAAAAGGCAGGGAAGAAGTCCCTCGTTCTTCTTGATGAATTGGGAGTTGGAACAAATGCACAGGAAGGTTCTGCACTGGCTATGGCATTTTTGGACAAATTTCGAGAAAGGGAGGTTTCTTTAGTTATAACAACACATTTCGATGCACTAAAGGCATATGGTTACCTATACCCCGATGTTGAAAATGCTGCTGTTGAATTCGATGAAGAAACGCTGGAACCCAGATACAGACTATCTTATGGTAGATCGGGTTTGAGCAACGCCTTTTTGGTTGCCGAGAAGTTGGGGATCTCCAAGGAGGTAATTCAAAGGGCTTCTATTTATCGAGGTGGTGGAGGACAAGAGATCACCCAGACCTTAGAGACACTCGAGAGGTTAAAGAGTGAGGTAGAAAGGGAACGAGATGAGCTAAAGAAGGAAATGGAAAAGGTATCTGAGGAGCGAAGAAGGCTTAAAGAGATATTGGAAAATATAAAGGGGAAAAGACAGGAGATTCTTTTACAGGCTGAGGAGAAGGCTAAAAAAATAGTTCAGAAGGTAGAAGAAGAATTAAAGGGCTGGCTTCGTCAGCAAAAAGAGAAAAAGTCCCGTTTACAGATCCATCGTAAGGAGATCTTTGAGATTAAAGAAAAATTTTTCCCAAATAAGCGAATTCAGGATAAATATCTCTTTGAAGGTGGCTTAAAGGTAGGGGATCGTGTTAGAATTAAGAGCCTTCGGAGAGAAGGTATCCTTCTGAAGATTGAGGATCAATTAAAGAGAGCTGAGGTTGCGACCGAGCAGGCAAGGTTGATTGTAAGTATAGGAGATATCACAAGGGTAGATGAAAATGGAGAAAAGAGAGATGGAGAGATTTTAGATAGTGGGTTTTCATCCGTGGATAAGGTAGATAAGGTAAAGGAGATACCCACTCAAATAAATGTGATAGGGTTAAGGGTTGAGGATGCAATCCCGGTAGTTGATAAATTTATAGATCAGGCCATCTATCATGGTTTGGATAAGGTTCAAATCATTCATGGGATTGGTTCTGGAAGATTAAGGAGTGCAATAGGCAGATATTTAAAAGGACATCGAGGAGTAAAATACTTTGCCCCAGAAGAGACCCAAAAGGGCGGTGGTGGGGTCACCGTTGTTGATTTGAGGTAAATTCCTTGTCAAACCTTATTTTTACGAATGATAAGGTTTCAGAAATCAGGGATCGAGCAAGCATCCTTGAGGTCGTCTCCGATTACGTCACTCTTAAAAAGGCTGGAAAGAATTATAAAGGTTTATGCCCCTTCCACTCAGAAAAGACACCCTCATTCATGGTAAATGAGGAGAAGCAGATATTTCATTGCTTTGGTTGTGGAGAAGGAGGGGATGTCTTTACATTCCTGATGAAGGTAGGGCATTTTTCATTTCCCCAGGCTGTGGAGGAATTGGCTAAACGTTACGGAGTGAAGCTCCCCCGCTATGAGTCCTCTGCTCAAAAGAAAGAGATTGCCAAAAGAGAGTTACTATTCCAGATCAATCAAATGGCCATGGAATATTTTCATGATATCCTGACCCGAAGAAAAGAGGGAGAAAAGGCAAGGAAATATCTATCTCAAAGAGGGATAGGAGAAGAGGTCATCAATGAGCATCAATTGGGTTATTCCCTCGACCGCTGGGATGGTTTGGTTGGTTATCTAAGGCAAAAAAAGGTTTCTCTGGAAATGGCATTGGAATTGGGTCTTGTTCACTCCAGGAAGGGGGAAGGGTGGTATGATGCCTTTCGGGGAAGGATAATGTTTCCTATCTTCGATCTACATCAGAAGGTCGTTGGATTTGGAGGAAGGGTAATAGGAGCAGGGGAACCGAAATATATTAATTCTTCGGAGTCAAGCATTTACCATAAAGGGGAGATTCTTTATGGTCTTCAAATAGCGAGAAGGCATGTCTCGGAGAAGGATTGTGTTATAATTGTTGAAGGTTATTTTGATCTCTTAACACTCCACCAACACGGGTTAAAGTATAGTGTTGCTACCTTAGGAACAGCCCTTACCACACAGCATATAAGAACTTTGAAAAGATATTCAAAAAACTTAATTACCATATTTGATCCTGATCCGGCTGGGATCCAGGCTACAATTCGGAGTATTCCTTTATTTTTGGAAGAAGAGGTTATGGGAAGGGCTATCATCCTGCCAGATGGTGAGGATCCTGATACCTTCCTAAGAAGAGGGAACCTGAAGGAGTTTGAAAAAAGGTTGGGTGAGGCACTTCCTCTTATAGATTTCTATTTCGAATGGTTGATGAAGACTCATGATGTGAATTCTATTGAAGGAAAGGTTAAGATTGCTAAGGAAGGGGCTTCTCTAATCAGTAAGATTCCAGAAGGGATTCGAAGAGAGCTATATATAAAACTACTGGCTGAAAAGTTGGATCTAAAGGAATCTTTTATCTACGAAATGCTTCAACAAAAAGGAAGGGATGGAAGAGGGCATGGGATTGAAGGGGAGAGGTTGGTCCTAAAAAAGGATTTTCCAAAGGCAGAGGAGATGCTGGTTCGCTTAATGATTCATTACCCCGAGTTAATTCCTACCATCTCCAATGAGGGGATCCTTTTCGAGTTCGAAAGCCCCTTTCTTAAAAAAATTGCATTGGGGTTAGAAGATATTTACAAGAAGAGAGGAAGGCTCGATCTAACAGAGGCATTGGCCTCATTTTCAGAAGAGATTAGGGGGAAACTCTGTGAATATGCCTTGAAGACAGAGGGCCTGAAGGAGGGAGATGAAGGGAGGATATTGAGAGATTGCATAAAGAATATTCACCAGAGAAAGTTAAAAAGGGATGAAATGGAGCTGTTAAAGAAGATTAAAGAGTTGGAAAGAGAAGATGGGGGTAAAGGGATTGAATCCCTTTTGATCGAACGTCAAAGGCTGGCAAAGAGGGATAGGGATCTTTCAAAGGTAGATCTTTAAAAGAGAGTCAAGGTAGGTTATGAGAAAAGGGATGAAGATGAAAGAGATGGAGCAGATGATAACATTGGAGGAAGAGAAGGGATTTATGAATTTAGATGAGATGAATGAAATTCCTCCTGATGATATTGTCTCTTCAGATCAGATTGATGATGTTCTCATGATGTTTGATGAAATTGACCTTGATGTGGGAGAGGAATTTCAACGTTTAAAGTTAGAAGAAGAAAGGTTTCTTGATAAAGAGGAAGATGAGATTGAGGAGTTCGAAATAGAGACCTTCGGAAGGGCGACGGATCCGATAAAGATGTATCTACGGGAGATGGGAACGGTATGTCTCCTCTCAAGAGAAGGAGAGGTGGAGATTGCGAAAAGAATCGAGAGTGGAAAAGAAGAAGTGTTAAGCATTGTTTTGAATTGCCCTGTGGCAGTAAAGGAGATCATCAACCTTGGTCAGGCTATAAAGGCAGGGAAAGTTGATATTCGAGATGTAACCAATGAGATTGATGAGGAGGAGACAAATATAGAGGAATTGGAGATTCAGAAAGAGAGGGTATTGAATCTGGTTGAGCGGATTAAACGTAATGACGAGGGGATTCGGAGGCTTGCGAGAAAGAAGGAAGAATCAAAAAAGAAGATTCAGAGTCAGATTAAGAAGAAGCAGGATGAGATTATTGAATATCTAAAACAGATAAATTTGAGAGATACTCAAATTAATAAGATTGTTCAAAAGATGAAGCAAATGTTGAGTCGCGTGGAAAAGGCAGAAAATGAGATTCTTAAAATTGAAGAAAGAATGGGGTTTTCCATACATGAAGCCCGACGTCTTCTCCGTAAACTAAAATCTAAGGCCTTGAATGAAAAGAGCCTCATGAGGAGTCGAGGTTTGGACAAGGCCGATCTTAAGGATATGGAATATCAGATCAAGAATATTCAGAGAAAGATCAATCGGGTTGAAGGAGAGTGTGGACTTTCATCAGGCCAGTTGAGGTCGGCGGTAAAGGCGATCGAGATAGGAGAGGAGAAGGCGAGGGAGGCCAAATGGGAATTGGTGAAGGCAAATCTTAGGCTTGTCGTTTCCATCGCTAAGAAATATACAAATAGAGGATTACAGTTTTTGGATCTGATTCAGGAGGGGAATATAGGCCTGATGAAGGCAGTTGATAAATTTGAATATCAGCGAGGTTATAAATTCAGCACCTATGCAACCTGGTGGATCCGTCAGGCTATAACAAGGGCTATAGCAGATCAGGCTCGCACCATCCGAATACCTGTGCATATGATAGAGACTATTAACAAGATGATTAGAACCTCTCGATACCTCGTGCAGGAGATTGGCAGAGAACCTACCCCCGAGGAGATAGCTGAAAGGATGGAGATGCCACTGGATAAGGTGAGGAAGATTTTAAAGATAGCTAAAGAACCTATATCTCTGGAGACCCCTATTGGTGAAGAGGAAGATAGCCATTTAGGAGATTTTATTGAAGACAAAACTATAATGTCCCCACAAGAAGCGGTGATCAGTTCAAGACTGGCAGATCAGACCAGAAAAGTTCTCTCAACACTTACACCGAGAGAAGAGAAGATAATAAGAATGAGGTTTGGTATAGATGAGAAATACGATCATACACTGGAAGAGGTGGGACAGGATTTCGATGTAACTCGTGAAAGAATTCGACAGATAGAGGCCAAGGCATTGAGGAAGTTACGCCATCCAAGCAGAGCAAAGAGACTGCGTAGCTTTCTTGAAAATTGAATTTTATTTAAAGCCCTTAGATAGAATTTAATGGGGAATCCTATAAGACTCGTTTTAAATAATTTTTCAGAGGTTTCTGATAGAGAACTCTGAAAAAGTGATGAAATGACTGGGGAGGTAGGGTTCCAAACCCTTCG
>JBBITW010000183.1:0-7016 GCA_037440525.1 Deltaproteobacteria bacterium | reverse complement strand
TTTTTTTGTAATAAGCCTGATTGGATCTATCATTTTGGGAATATTCTGGTCTAATTTCATATGGGTCTTTCTCATTATTTTTGCTTCTTATTTAATAGCCAATCTTACTGTCTCATGCCAAACTGCTCTTTTAAAAAAAGATATCAAATATCTTATTATTATGCCATTTACCTTTGGAGTATTACACTTTAGTTATGGATTGGGATCTACATGGGGTTTGATAAAAATTGTTGGTAAAGTTTTTGAGAAATTTTATCCAATCAAAATGGGAGCCAAGGGATGAAAAAAATCATTTATCAGATAGGTAAATTAAACGAGGAGGAACAATTAAGATTTGATTTTTTGGATGGCCTTTCTCGGACGGTTCGTGAAAGAATCCAATTAGGTTTTATACTGATGAAGCTACCGATCATTAATGAATTACCTTATCGGATATTTAATTCTACCAAGGAATATCGGAAATGGGCCAATGAAAATACACCTATGTGGTTAGGTTATCACACTAAAGATGATTGATAAACTTGAAAGATTAGCTAAAGTTTTTGAGAAACATAAGGTTAGTTACCTTTTTATCGGGAAAGGAGCCGCCATACTCTATGGCTATCCAGGAACAACGCAGGATATTGATATTTTTCCAGAAAAGACAGAATTAAATTGTAAGAACCTTGTAGAAGCCTTAAAAGAACTTGGTTTTGAAATGGATAAGGAACTTGAGGTTGCAATCACTTTGGGGAAAGATTTTATCCAGATTAGAGGTGGACCTATTCCTCTTGACATCGTATTTGCACCTGATGGGATTGAATCATTTGACAAGGCGGATTTGCGAAAAGTTATTATTGATGGGAAATTTCCATGTGCATCAATTGATGATATCATCGAAAGCAAGAGGGCAGCCAAGAGGCAGAGGGATTTGGATGAACTCCCAAGGCTTCAGGCATTCAAGCTTGAATTGAAAAAAAGAAGTCAATAGCAACTTATGCTGAAGCGAACAATAGATTTTTTATTATCGCTGTTTGGACTTATAATTGTTTCTCCAATTTTTTTAGTTATAACGATTATGATTAAGAGAGAGGACGGTGGCCCAATATTTTATCGTGGCATTAGAGTTGGAAGATTTGGAAAACCTTTTCGAATCTATAAATTTCGGACAATGGTTGTAAATGCTGAAAAGTTAGGTGGCCCTTCAACAGCCGATGACGATCCCCGTATAACTAAAGTGGGTAAGCTCATCCGAAAATATAAACTCGATGAGCTACCACAGCTCTTAAATGTGATAAAGGGGGAGATGAGCCTTGTAGGACCAAGACCAGAGGTTCAGATGTATGTAGATATGTTCACAGAAGAGGAAAGGGCTATCCTAACGGTCAAACCCGGTATGACAGACTGGGCTTCTTTATGGGATATTGATGAAGGGGCAATCCTTGCAGGAAGTCCTGACCCAGAAAAGACATATATGGAGAAAATTAGACCTGAGAAGATCAGACTTCAATTGCGATATGTCAAGGAGCGGTCGTTCTGGGTGGATCTGAAGATTATATTCAAGACACTGCAAACGGTGCTTAAAAGATAGATTACAGATGATTGGACAGGTCATAGGTGATAGGTAATATGTGATGCCGTGGAAAAAGGACAAATCTGACAACAATGTGTTACCATAGATGAAAACGGAGGTTGGGGTTTGTGAAAATACAATTAACTATCGAACTTGTGAAGAAGGGCAACTGGTATTTGGCGAGAGCACCAGAACTTGATTTTGTTTCTCAGGGGAAGACTCCTAAAGAAGCAAAGAAGAACCTTTTAGAAGTTATCAGGATTCAGTTTAAGGAAATGAAACGAATGGGTACTCTTGAAGAATATTTGATTGAATGTGGGTTCGAGACTAAAGGGGATAAAGTAACATCCCAGTCTGAAATAATGGGATTTGAAAAATCTATGGTCTCGGTGGCCTAATGCCAAGATTAACTCCAATTGATTGGAAAACCCTTCTAAGAATTTTTCAGATGTTCGGATGTGAATATAAACGTAAAGAAGGTTTACATCACGTTTTGACTTATCCGGGCGCAAAACGGGCAGTTGTCATTCCTGAATATGGTGAGGTTGATATAGAAATTATTAAAGCAACATGAGAACAGTCGGTATGACAAGAGAACAATATTTTGATTTGCTAAAGAAGTTGTAGCTTATCAGCTTGAGGTTAAGAGTGAGATATTCGAAAAAATTCTTGGAAAACCTCTACCGGATGATGGTTCGAATCCGTCTCTGTGAAGAGAGTTTCGTTGGACCGATTCTCAACGGTGAGGTTCGATGTCCTGTTCATCTCTATTCTGGGCAGGAGGCTATTGCTACAGGAGTGTGTGCTGCCCTTTCCAAAGAGGATTATGTCTTTGGAACTCATCGTTCACATGGTCATTTTCTTGCAAAGGGCGGGAGTCTCGAGGAACTCATAGCTGAAATCTACTGTAAAGAGAGAGGTTGTTCAAAAGGGAGAGGAGGATCGATGCATATTATCGATCTTAGAGTAGGTATGATTGGTTCAGTACCGATTGTTGGTGGGACAATTTCATTGGCTCTTGGATCATCGCTTGCTTCAAAAATTAGAAATGACAAGAGAGTAACGGTGAGCTTTTTTGGAGATGGAGCGACAGGCGAAGGGGTACTCTTTGAATCTTTAAATTTTGCGGCCCTTAAAAAACTTCCGATACTTTTTGTCTGTGAAAACAATTTCTATTCCACCCATATGCCGTTAAAAGAGTGCCGTCCATCAAAAGATATTTTTAAAATAGGGTGGCCTTTCTCAATCAAGAGTTTCAGGGTTGATGGAAATGATGTCCTAAAGGTATATGAAACTGCCAAAGAAGCTGTAAAGATTTGTAGAGATGGCAAGGGACCAGTATTCCTCGAGTGTTTGACATATAGACTAAGAGGGCATGTTGGACCAGATGACAATATTCAAGGTTATCATACGGATATTCGGCCCAAAGAAGAAATAGAAAAATGGATAAAGAAGGACCCAATAAAAAGATTTACTCGATTTCTGATAAAAAATAGAATTATTGAAAAATTTGAAATTGAAAGTATCTATGAGGAGATGGAAGAAGAGGTTAAAGAGCTTCATCGATTAGCAAAGGCGAGTCAGAGTCCAAACTCAAATGAGCTTAATAAATATGTATTTAAAGATTAGAGTATGGTGATTCTGCCGGTTTAATATGGGTATAAGGAAACTTTCTTACAGTTTGGCTATTAATGAAGCACTCCATCAAATGATGGAAAGTGATCAATCTGTCTTTTTAATTGGTCAGGGAGTGAAAAGTCCATGGTATGTAGGTAATACAGCAAAGGGTCTTCTTGAGAAGTTTGGGCACGAAAGGGTGATAGACACACCTGTATCTGAAAATGCAATAACAGGTGCTGCCATAGGGGCGGCTCTTGTAGGGATGAGGCCGATATTGGTACATCCAAGGATGGATTTTATGATGTATGCAATGGATCCTATTATTAATGAAGCTGCCAATTGGTGCTATATGTTCGGAGGAAAATCGTATGTTCCGATTGTAATATGGGGTATCATCAATCGAGGAGGTGAACAAGCAGCCCAACACTCCCAGGCCCTCCATGCTTTATTTGCTCATATTCCAGGGTTGAAGGTGGTGATGCCATCCACACCATATGATGCCAAAGGATTAATGATTTCAGCTATTGAGGATGATAATCCTGTTGTTTATATTGATGATCGCTGGTTATATTCACTTGAAGGAGATGTTCCCGAAGACATCTATTCTATTCCAATTGGCAAAGGGATCATTCGAAGGGAGGGGAGAGATGTAACATTGGTAGCTACCTCTTATATGGTCATCGAGTCTCTTAAAGCAGCAGAGGATTTGAAAGAAGAGGGGGTTGATGTTGAGGTTATAGATCTGAGATCAGTCAAACCAATGGATGAAGAGCTTCTACTTCAGTCTGTTAAAAAAACAGGGAGAGTGGTTATTGCAGATGGAGGTTGGAAAAAATGCGGGATTGCCTCAGAGATATCGGCATGGATATCAGAGAATGGATTTAGTTATTTGAAGGCTCCTATAATAAGAGTGACTCTTCCCGATATACCTGCACCAGCAAGCTCTGAATTGGAGAAAGAGTATTATCCAAAATCTAATAAAATAGTAGAGTCTATTAATAGGATAACAACCGGCAATTGGGAGGTAAATGAATGGTTTATAAAGTAAGGTTTGTTAATTTTCCAAGACAGTATCAACAACTAAAGAAGGAATTTGATCAGGTCTTTGAAGAGATCATGGCAGGAGGCGATTTTATCTTGAGAAGGCACCTCGAGGAGTTTGAGAAACGAATCGCTAAATATGTTGGGACAAAATATGCGATTGGTGTCAACACAGGGACAGATGCTCTATATCTCTCTGCTCATGCCCTTGGATTTGGACCCGGGGATGAAGTCATTACTGTGGCGCATACTTTTGTTGCAACTGTCGGAGCAATTGTCCAATGTGGTGCAATACCAGTTTTAGTTGACATTAGAGAAGATTTTAATATCGATGTGAATGAGATTGAGAGGGTTATTACACCCCGAACAAAAGGAATCATACCTGTCCATTTGAATGGTCATTCATGTGAGATGGATAAAATTATAGAGATTGCTAAAAAGTATCATCTGAGGGTTATTGAAGATGCAGCCCAGGCGCTTGGTGCTGAGTTCAAAGGGCAAAGATGTGCCTCTTTTGGAGACACAGGGATATTTAGCTTCTATCCAGCAAAAATTTTAGGAACTGCTGGTGATGGAGGTATGATCTGCACAAATGATGATGAATTGGCAAGAAGGCTGCGTGCATACCGTGACAATGGCAGAGTAGAATCGGTGGAGGTTGTTGAGTGTTTTGGGTGGTGCTCAAGACTTGACAATCTCCATGCCGCTATTCTAAATATGAAATTTAACTATCTGGATCGCTGGATAGAGAGAAGAAGAGAGATTGCACGGATATATGATGAAGGGCTTTCAGATATAGATAATCTTATTCTTCATCCAGTATCGAATGATGATTATTTTGATGTTTATCAGAATTATGTGATAAGGTGCAAAAGGAGAGATGAATTGGTATCACATCTTAGAAATTCAGGGGTGGAGGTCCTTATTTCATGGCCAAAGCCCCTACATAAACAGGAGGCTTTAGGGCTTAGCCATTTTCAACTTCCGGTAACCGAACGTATCTCATCAGAGGTTGTTTCGTTACCTATGTATCCTGAATTAACTGATGAAGAGGTCCAATTTGTTATCGACTCAATTAAGAAATTTTTTAAGCAAAATTTATTATAAAAATTCTTTTTAAAAATCTGGAAGAATAATTTATGAAAACTGATTATTCAACAGTTACAGAAGTACCTGGCAACAAAGTTACCCATGAACAGATGTTACGGATGTATCATCGTTATCGGTTTGCTTGTGATTACTGCGAAGGAAAAGATGTTCTCGAGGTTGCATGTGGTGCAGGACTGGGATTAGGTCTTCTGGCAAAGAGGGCAAAAAGGGTCTTGGGGGGTGATTATACAGAAAAATTATTAGAGGAGGGAGCAAGATATTATCGTGGAAGAATACCTCTTATGTGCTTAGATGCGCATTATTTGCCATTTAGGTCAGAAAGTTTTGATGTAATCATTCTATATGAAGCAATCTATTATTTAAATAAGCCAGAGATGTTCATTTCTGAAGTTAAAAGAATTTTACGGAAGAATGGTATCCTAATGATTGCAACAGTCAATAAAGATTGGGAAGAATTTAACCCAAGCCCTTATAGCACACATTATTTTTCCGTTCCAGAGCTGGAAGAGCTATTTAAAAAGCATGATTTCAGGTCGGAATTCTATGCTGCTTTTCCTGTTTCATCTAAGGGGATGAAAGCTAAAGTGATCTCTGAGATAAGGAAGATAGCAGTATCACTTCACCTGATACCAAAGACGATGAGGGGAAAGGAATTATTAAAAAAGATTTTTTATGGTCAATTGATCCCATTGAAAGAGGAGATCGAAGAGGGTGTATTTGCATATGAACCTCCAACTCTTATTTCATCTAAGATGCCTAATTTTGAATATAAAATAATTTATGGAATTGCATGGAAGGAAGGGTGAAGACATCTTTTAAGATCGTGGTGAATTTTAATATATAAAGAGCTGGCATTAGAATAGTAATGAAATAACCCATGAGAGTTCTTTTAAGAGATAGAAATTTCTGGATCATCTTTAGTGTAGATATTTTTTTGCTTTGTCTGGCATATCTACTTTCATATGCCATTAGATTTGAAGGTCATATCACATTAACCGAAATAGAAAATATAAAGAGGAGTATTTGGTTTATCATTCCAATTAAGCTCTTTATCTTCTGGCAATTCAAGTTATATAGGGGTATGTGGCGTTATACAAGCATTTCTGATCTTATAAATATTATTAAAGCAACATTCGTAAGCTCATCCACTATTACTTTAATCATTTTAATTGTATATCATTTTCAGGGTTTCTCAAGAGGTGTCTTCGTAATAGATGGCCTTCTAACATTAATCTTTATAAGTGGGATTAGATTAATTATTCGACTTCTTCTTCAAGAGTCTTCATCTCCTATGAATACATTCCGATCCTACTTCTCAAAAAATTCGAAAGAAGGGTTTAAAAGAGTGCTCATTATTGGGGCAGGAAACGCTGGTGAAATGTTGGTGAGAGAGATGAAACAAAATTCCAGGATGGCAATTGAACCAGTTGGCTTCTTGGATGATAATGTCCAGAAAAAGGGACGAAGGATTCATAATGTTCCTGTATTAGGAAAAACTGATGAGGTTGTTAGAATAACCCGTGAAAAAAATGTTCATGAGATTATCATTGCAATTCCCTCAATTACAGGTAAGGAAATGCGTAGAATTGTTGAGAGGTGTAAGGAAGCAGAGGTTCCTTGTAAAACCGTTCCTTCTGTAAGCGATATCTTGAATGGAAAAGTCCATGTTAGCCAGATTCGAGAGATAAGGATT
>JBBITW010000182.1:0-7046 GCA_037440525.1 Deltaproteobacteria bacterium | reverse complement strand
ACGCCTCGAAATGACAACAGAGTGGTGTCATTCCGAGCGAAGCGAGGAATCTATGGAATTAAAACCCTTATAAAACATAGATTCTTCGGCTAAAGCCTCAGAATGACATTGCCACAAAGCCTTCTTGGGGAGAAAGAACTATTTGTAATTCTTAAGCATTCCCCTTGACTCTTTGACCCCTTGAATCCCTATCATCTTATCAACTTTTTGGAGATGATCCAGATTTAAAAGCCCCTGTAGAGGCCGAAGCGTTTCGCAATCTGAATTGCCTCTACATATTCCTTATGTGTTATCCTCCGGTTGATTTCAGGATATTCATGGGCCCTGTACTCAGGACGGTATTGGTCCATAATGTTGACATAGGAATGAGGAGAAATCTCTTCAGCAATGAATCTCAGCACAGCCTCAGAAGAGGCAATTCCATTTGGCATTACAAGGTGTCTTATAAGGAGTCCTCTTTCAGCAATTCCGAGGGCATTGGTTTTAAGTTCTCCTACCTGACGATGCATCTCTTTGAGAACATTTTTAACAACCTTTGGATAATCAGGGGCATTTGAAAACTTCTTAGAAAATCTTTCATCCATATATTTAATATCAGGCATATAGATATCCACTATATCCTCGAGGAGTTTTATTACCTCCAGGGATTCATATCCTGAACAGTTGTAGACTATTGGAAGACGAAGTCCTCTCTCAATCGCCTCCGGCAGGGCAGAGACAATCTGTGGAGCATAATGAGTTGGGGTGACAAAGTTGATATTATGACACCCCAGTTCCTGGAGTTTTACCATTGTTCGTGCCAGATCTGATACTGAGATCCTTCCTCCTCGGCCCTGATGGCTTATATCATAATTCTGACAGAAGATACAGAGGAGATTGCAGTGGGTAAGAAAGATTGTTCCTGAACCATGATAACCAACCAGAGGAGGCTCTTCACCGAAATGGGGAAAGGCACTTGAAACCATAATTTCTGAAGACGCACCGCAATATCCCACATCTCCATCGATTCGATTGACCCGACACTCCCTCGGGCAAAGCCTGCACTCTTTTAGGATTTCGCCCAACTCCTCTACCCTCTGGGTAAGAATGCCTTTCTCATGAAGTTCTATATAAGAAGGAACGAAGGCCATTTCACTTCCCCTTTAGTTCTTATTATAGCTCATCTTAAAATTTAATGAAATCCCTAAAAGGAGGCCTTAATGGTCAATATCTGGAGGGATTTTCCATCTTTATCACTTTTAGACTTCCCAGTCGGAGTAAAAAAACCTTAAAATCAATTGGGTGATGAGAGGGGGCCCTTTTCAGGAATCATCTTTTGATATAAGACTATGATATGTCTCTATAACCCTCTTATAATAATGAATGGGAATCCGTTTCCTTCTCTCCATCAGGCTTTTGATGTAATTAGGCCCATAATTATATGCGGTGAGGGCTATCCTAAGATCATCGAAGTCGAAAATTAATTGGGAGAGGTAGTGAATTCCAATCCTTATATTAATTGATGGATCGAAGAGCTGGTGATCACCTTCCCATTTTATACCAAGATCCCTGGCAAGAGATTGGGCAACATAGGGCATGACTTGCATCAGTCCTCTGGCCCCTCTTTCTGAGACAGACCCATTTCTGAAAGAACTCTCAATAATAATTAGGGCAAGAATGAATTTTGGGTCTTGATTGTAACGAAGGGACTCATCATAAATCACCCTCGCAAGCTCTCTCTTCTTTCCTTCTGCCAGATCTGTTGAGTGTTTCTCCATTATTTCGATTATTTCATGGATAATCTCATTTCGGGTCTTGTTTTCATTATTGAAATCCGGGATGTGAACAAAGAGGATTAAAATAATAAGAAAGAGGAAGGATTTAAAAAGATAATTTAAAAAGGGGTAGGACTTTATTTTATCATTAACTGTAAGGGGCAAACGCCCCTTACGTATCAGTGGTCCAAGAACCTCCATCTTAACCCTCCTTGTGAAAATATTTCACATCTTAATATATTGGCATAAGGTTTGTCAAGGAGGGCGAGCAAACTTTTGGGTCTTAAAATCCAAATAAAAATAAATTGCTTCAGTCCTACTATTGTTGAAGATATTTAAAGATTTATATATGATATATAAAGGTTAAAGTAAAAATACTAAATAAGGCGATTAAAGAGGCAAAAAAGAACTGAAAATAGAGGTTTTTATTGAGATGATTGATCAACAGGAGATATTGAAATCAAATTAATTTGAAGAGACCTCTGAAAAAGTATTTAAAACGAATCTTATAGACTGGGGATGTGAAGTGAGAATACATTCGAAGGATTTACAGCCCTACCTCCCCAGTCATTTCAAGACTTTTTCAGAGCCTTCTGAATTGTGATATAATAAAAAAAATAGATATGGAGGTAAATGATATGTTTGATAGAATTACCTTTGATCCGAAAATCATGGGGGGACGAGCATGCATTCGAGGGATGCGCATAACTGTTTCCCTTGTGGTCAATTTGGTGGCAAACGGCATGACCACCGATGAAATTCTCAAAGAATATCCAGACCTGGAAGCAGAGGATATCAGGCAGGCTCTTCAATATGCAGCGGCCTTAGCTAGAGAAGAGATTCATCCACTAACAGGAAAACACCCATGAAGTTTTTAGCAGATATGGGTATCTCTATGAGTATTGTTGAGTTCCTCAGAAAGTATGGACACGAGGTTGTGCATCTCCGTGAGCAGGGATTGGAAAAGCTCCCAGATGATATGATTTTGGATAAAGCACGGAATGAAGGACGTATCCTTCTCACATTCGACCTTGATTTTGGAGACCTTCTATCCACCAACCTTCAACCCCTTCCAAGTGTTATTATTTTTAGGTTGCAGAATCAAACTCCTTCAGCAGTTATGCCAAGATTATTAGAGACTTTATCAAATTGCAGCGCCGAACTTTTAGCAGGTTCCATAGTGATTGTGGAGGATTTCCGCTACCGACTCCGGCAACTTCCAATAAGTACTGAAGGATAATAAAACATCTGGAGGGGTTTTCGAATTGGTAAATACTCAGTGAAAGCCGTTAGGAAAGCGGCAGAATCATATGTTCTCCTGCTACGAAAGATCATGCAGGCAGTTTTTTCCCCACCTTATTTTTTTACTTTAATCAGTTATCCTATCGAGGTAATTTCGCCGGCCTTGCCGGCGCTAATGACCATCAAATATCTTTAGTGTATTTATCTTCAGTTTTTCTTTAATGTCTTCATTAAGTCTATGGGGTAGGAATGAAACAATCTCTTCCTCAGAGGGAGGGGCACCCCTTTTAGCACACTCTGTCAGGTAATAAGTAAGGTATGCCCTGGGTGAGATTCCATGTTTAAGAGAGGTTTGGACGAGAGAGAACATCGAGCAGGTTAACCATCCTGCCCAGAGGGAGTGGTTGCCCCAGTAGTTCTTCCTGCCAAGGACCATTGTACGAAGAAATCTTTCCGCAATATTATTATCCATAGGGATTTCTGGATGTTCTACAAATAGGGTCAGTCCCTTCCAATGTTCTTTCATACTCCTGATGAGACTATTTTGAGCAGGGTGGCTGTAGTGAGTGTTGATGAGGCAATCGATCTCCCCTATAGCTTCTCTTAACTTAGCATCATATTTCTCAAAGGCCTCTTCTCCTTTTTCATACTTTATCCGCTCGTTGTTGAGATGATAGAGATTGCCAATCCTCTCAACCCACTGCTCTACCCAGGGGCTAAGTTCAGGGTATTTCGCCCCGAGGTTAAGAAATTCTCTCCTCTGATGGGCCCAGCAGAAGGAAAGCTCCACCAGCCCCATCCTCTCAAGGGCCTTATAGGATGAGAACTTATCCACATTTAATAACTTTTTAGCCTTACCCTTAAAGAGGCCCTGGTCAATATTCTTTATCTCATCTGGTTCGATGTCGAAGAGAATCTTATAGGGCACTCTGGAGGATCGGGTTGGATGTAAGACAAAGAGCACAATCTCCTTTGTGATATATACCCAGATGAACCAGTTGTAATTCTCTTTATTATCAACCAGGACAAAGAGGTGCCAGCCTGACTCATCGATATGGTAGTGGGAGTAATTTCTGATCTCCCTCGTGAGGCTCCGATAAAGGGGTTCTAAGTAGAGAAGATAGAGGTTCTTTAATCCACCAAAGATTGTCCCAGGGGAAAGCTTAAGGCCATAGTCTCTAAGTTCAGCAATCTGCCTCTCTATGGGCATGTGATTCTGGTATTTTTGGATCAGGATATCTACCCAGAAGGAGATGTCAAACTTACCTTTGGGAATGAGTTTTGGGGCAACGGGTGAGGTGATGATGGGCTTAGCACAACTGCAGGTCTTCTTGTATATCTTACGCCTGATCTTCTTAAGGTAATAGGTCTTCTCAACGCATATCTCACTTGAGACATCCTCCATTGCTGTCTCCTCATAAGGCTTCCCACAATGGGGACAAAACCTCTCATCTTCGGGTATCTCTATGATCTCCTCCCTAACAGGGAGGCCTTCGGGAATCTTCCTCCCATAACCAGCATGGCCAATACGAGCTCCCCTATCCCCCCTGGAAAGAACTCTGCTCCTCTTTCCATCCCCCTTCTCACTCTTTCTCCCAAAGAGCATCTTTTGAAGAAGCTTATTGGTAGCCTCTTTCTCCTCAAGTCTCTTTCTCAGGGACTGATTCTCCTGCTCAAGTCCTTTGATCCTGGAGTTAAAAGAATCAAGTCTCTTCTCAAGAGAGGCAATCCTTCTGTTTCTCTCATCAAACTCCCTTATGGCAAATTGGAATATCTCCCTCAGCTTCTCATTCTCTGAAAGGGCATCCTGAAGGAGGGGACAAGAGTGTCTCCTCGGACATAATCCTTCAACCAATAAAGGAGATCCTATAGGTCTTTGCATCTTAGTAACCTTAAGAAATCCCTGCAAACAGGATAAAGATACACATCCTTGATAATCCCATGGTTTGTATAGGAAGTTTTGGTCTTTCCATATCCCCTGGTGGTACCAACAAAGTGCCAGTTAGAAGCCCTATAGCAGGTTCCTTCAAACCTACCCCTCTCTACAAATGTCTCAACCAAATAGACCTCTACATTGTATTGCTCCTTCCAGTCCCTTACCAGAAGAGCAATACTCTTACTCAAGATGTGGCTCGCAAGATACTTCACCCTTGCCCAGGGTAAAATCAAGAATCTAAAATTATTAACGATATGCTTAAGGTTACTCCTTCTTGTCACCTCATCCCATCCAATAAACTCATCCCGACACCTCACCCTTAACGAAGCTCCACTAAAACCAGTTAATGCAACAGGGGTATCCTCTAAATAGATTAGATATTTGAGAAATCTGCCCATCACCCCTTTATAGCCAAGATAGTGGTATCGCCTGACAAGATATTCCCATAGGGTATTCTCCAGGGGATTCCTTACCCGCTTAAACAGAGGTTTACCAAAATCACCAAGCCTTCCCTCAAATACCCTCTCTGGCTCTCTAAAGGAGAACCCATCAAATTTAGTCTTCTTCAATCTGTTGAAAGAACAAGGCATAGGGGGAGGAAGTGAGATCACCCCCTCCATCTCTAAGCTGATTAGAAACTCACGACATACCCATTGCTTTGGCTTACCGTTCTCTGAATACCAGTTGAGTCTTCGGCAAACCTCCCTGGATATCTCACATCTGGAGGTGTGGTAATTCTCTTTTACAATCTCTCTTATTAAAGCTATCTCTTCTTCAGTGAATAACCTTCCACATTTTGAATATCTTTTAAGCATTTGAGATATTAATAACACATCTTCTTAGGGAAGTTCGGAGCCCCCCTTTTTATCTTCCATCTTCCATCTTAGGAGATCCAAAATGGCTGAATAAACCATTGATGAAAAAACTTACATGAGAAATTTTAAGGGCTTTCAGGAGAAATTCTCTTTTTTAGAGAGAAGAGAAGGAAGATTTCTAAGCCTTTTTATCCGATCCCAAAAATCAGATTAATTAAATTCACTGATGATCAAAACCAGGAGGGTAGAAATTATGTTGCACCAGGAGGAATTGTAAAAAAGGTATTGACAAGGGAGGAAGAATTCTCGTAATATTTACCCTGCAAAAAAAGAGAAGATCTTCTGGAATTGAAATTGAAAAAAATGAAAAACCCTCTTGACAACTTGGGGGGGGTGGTATATTAATTAATCAGAATTTTGGATTTTGGAAAAACTAAACTGTAACGTAAAAAAATCGAATGTGCAAAAATTAGACGATTTTCACTAAATATTTACGAATTGAGCATTATAAATAAGAAAACTTTTGACAATACGTATTAACTGAAAAGGAGGCTAAAAATGAAAGATCTTAGAGAATTTATAGAAAAAGTCGATAATTTAGGTGAGCTTAAAGTCATCGAGGGAGCAAACTGGGAATGGGAAATTGGTGCTGTTACATATTCTGTAGCAAAGAATCCTAACCCGCCCGCCATTCTCTTTGATAAAATTCCTGGGTATCCAAAAGGCTATAGGGTTTTTACTATCCCCTGCTCAACCTATAAAAGACAGGCCTTGTTATTAGGTTTTCCCTTAGAAACAAGTGGAATTGAATTGGTTAAGAAATTACGGGATAGAATGAAAGAGCCACTAAAATTATTACCACCGGTGGAGGTGAAAGAGGGACCGATACTGGAAAACATACATACTGGTAGTGAAATTGACCTTTTTGAGTTTCCAGCACCCAAATGGCAGCCCCTCGACGGTGGTAGATATATTGGTACCGGTGATAGTGTTATTATGAAGGATCCCGAAGAAGGCTGGATAAATCTCGGCGAATACAGGGTTGAGATTCATGATAAAAATATAGTCACCATCTTCATGGAACCTGGAAGGCACGGGGATATTATCAGGAGGAAATACTGGAAAAGAGGGGAAAATTGCCCGGTTGCTATCACCTTCGGAGGTGATCCACTTATTGTTGCTTTCAGCGGACAACCACTTCCATGGGGAATCCCAGAATATGATTATACAGTTAGGTGGAAAAAGGAACCTGTAGAAGTAATAAAAGGACCGGTAACTGGTTTACCCATACCTGCACAT